>JAJYAB010000012.1 GCA_021779775.1 Actinomycetes bacterium | reverse complement strand
GGCTGCAGCGCCCCGGCCAGCGCAGGCGGGAGCGCCAGCGTGGATCCGTCCCGATCATCGCCCAACACGGGGTGGCCGATGGCTGCCAGGTGCACGCGGACCTGATGAGTGCGCCCCGTCTCCAACATGACCTCCACCAGCGTCAGCGCCACCGGGCGGCTGTAACGGGCGACCACCCGGTACTCGGTTCGCGCCGCTCTCCCCTGGTGCGACACCGTCATACGGGTCGGGGTCCGCGCCGAGCGTCCCACCGGCGCGTCGACCACGCCCGCCTGGCCCTCCACCTCACCGACGACCAACGCCAGGTAGGTCCGGTCGACGGTGTGGGCACGGAACTGCTCGGTGAGCGCGTGGAAAGCCAGTGGGGTCCGGGCCACGACGAGCAGACCAGACGTCCCCTTGTCGATCCGGTGCACGATGCCCGGACGCGCAGGGTCACCCGCGCCGGACTCCGGCAGGTCCGCCAGCTCCGGGTACCGGGCCACCAGCCCATCCACCAGGGTTCCCCGGCGGTGACCGGCGCCATGATGCACCACGAGGCCTGCAGGCTTGTCCACCACCACCAGGTGGGTGTCCTCGTGCACCACAGCAAACCTGACCGACGTGTCGGGCAGGGGTCCCTGGGGATTTGGACCGGGTAGCACGATGGCGAGCCGCTGGCCAGCGACCAGGGACCTGCTGCGGCTCGTGACCAGCCTGCCATCGACACGGACCGCTCCAGCGGCAACCAGCCCGGCGACGGTGCTGCGGGCCAGCCCGGTGACCATCGACACGGCCCGGTCGACGCGCACACCTGCCAGGGCGCCGGGAACCTCCACCTCCATCGTGTCGCTCATCGTATCGCTCACCGCTCGGGGTGCCCGCGCCACACGACGCCGGCAGTGGCGATCGCCCCGACCACGATGCAGGCGTCGGCGACGTTGAACGTCGGCCAGAAGTGCAGGGCGATGAAGTCGATCACCGCGCCGTGATCCGACCGGAACAGTCGGTCGGCCAGGTTGCCCATAGCTCCCCCGGCCACCAGGCCCAGTGCGCCTGCCACCCCGGTCGACGGCGACCGGGCGATGGCCACCGCCAGCACGCCCAGCAGCACGACGGCCACGACGGCGAGGAGCGGCCCTTGGCCCTGGGCCAGGCTGAACGCCGAGCCCGAATTGTGCTGGAGCATCAGATCGAGGGTGCCGACGACATGGACCGGCCCCCGCGACAGCCGGTCGACCGCCCAAGTCTTGGTCGCCTGATCTGCCGCCACGACGACCGAGGCGACCACGGCTGCTACCAGGACCCGGCGCCCGGCGCCCGCCCGCCAGCGCCCCCGGCCGCTCAGCGTCGGTGCAGCCCCCCGCTCTTGCATGCCACATCGAGTCGGGCGTACGGAAGGGCCTTCAGGCGCTCCTTGGAGATCGGCTTGCCGCACTGGTCGCAGGCGCCGTACGAGCCGTCGTCGATCGAAGCCAGTGCCACGTCGATCTCCTCCACGGTGACCATGGCTTGGGCGGAGAGCGCCAGATCGCGCTCGCGGTCGACGGCGATGGTGCCACCTTCGCCCGACTCCTCGTCGAACTGCACGTCGCCCGGCTCGCGCTCGAGGGCGAGCGAGTCGGCCTCGGCCCGGAGATCGTCAGCCTGGCCCTGGTAGATAGCCCGTTCCTCCAGCAAACGCTTGCGCTGGTCCTCCAGGAATTTGGTGTCCCCAGCGTACGGTCCGGATACCCCTGACGTGCGGGCGGAGCCGCTGCGAGGAGCCCCGACGGGCCCCGGGGCAGGCTTGGGAGCTGGCGGGGCTTTCTGGACGCGAGCAGCAGTTCCGGTCTTGGCCGGCGGGCTGACAGGCTTCTTGGCCCCAGCAGGCGCTTCGGCTGCCTTCTTGGCGCCTGACGCGGTCACCTTCCGGGCCGGTGACTTCTTACTCGGGCTCATCGCCGACCTCCGTTCCAGGGGACCTGCGATCACCCAGCGTGTCGGTCATCCTCTGCTCTCCGCTCTCCGCTCTCCGTGAAGCCGGGTGACCTTAGCCCTGCCGAACCGACTGGGCAAGCATGGCGCCCGCCGGCACCGCACATCGACGCTCGCGCCGTACCGGCGTCGTGTGGGACGAGCACCGTCCAATACGCTGGCAGCCATGCCCGCCGACCGCCAGGATACGCCCTACCCCGAGGTCGCCCAGCAACCCGACTACCCGCGTCAGGAAGTGCAGGTCCTGGCGTTCTGGGCGCAAGACCGCACCTTCGAGGCATCGGTGGCAGCCCGCCACGGCGGGGACAACGAGTTCGTGTTCTACGACGGACCGCCGTTCGCCAACGGGCTTCCCCACTACGGCCATCTCCTGACCGGTTTCGTGAAGGATGCCATCCCCCGGTACCAGACCATGCGGGGCCGGCGCGTCGAGCGCCGCTTCGGATGGGACTGCCACGGACTTCCCGCTGAGATGGCAGCGGAAAAGGAGCTTGGCATCTCCGGGCGGGCAGGCATCGTCGACTACGGCATCGACCGCTTCAACGACTATTGCCGGGAGCTGGTGCAGCGGACCACCGACGCATGGGAGCGCTACATCACCCGCCAGGCCCGATGGGTCGACTTCGGCGACGACTACAAGACGATGGACCTCGACTACATGGAGAGCGTCCTGTGGACGTTCTCGCGCCTGTGGGACGACGGCCTCGTCTACGAAGGCGAGCGGGTGCTCCCCTACTGCTGGGAGTGCGAGACCCCCCTGTCCAATTTCGAGACTCGCCAGGACGACGCCTATCGCCCGCGCGACGACCCCGCCGTCACGGTGGCGTTCGACCTGCTGGCCGACGACAGCCGCGTCGCCGATGGAGGCTCCGGCGCCGCCTGGGCCGGCGCATCGACCGGGGCCGCCCTCCGCCTCTGGGTGTGGACGACCACGCCGTGGACGCTTCCGTCGAACCTGGCCCTGGCAGTCGGCCCGAGCATCGACTACGCGGTGTTCGACCTCGACGGGGTGGCGACCGCTGTCGCCGAGGACCAGGTGGACGCCTACGAGAGACACCTGGGTGGCGCGGCGAGGATCGGCACCGTGCGCGGCCAGTCCCTGATCGGACGCCGTTACCGACCGCTGTTCCCGTTCTTCGCCGGCCGGGCGGACGCCTTCCGGGTGCTGGGCGGAGCGTTCGTGTCCACCGGCGAGGGCACCGGCGTCGTCCACCTCGCTCCGGGATTCGGTGAAGACGACCACGAGGTGTGCACGGCGGCGGGCATTGCCGCGGTGTGCCCGGTGGACACCCGGGGCCGGTTCACTGCCGACGTGCCCCCCTATCACGGCATGCACGTCTTCGACGCGAACCAGCGGATCATCGACGATCTCCACGCCAACGGGCACCTGGTGGCGTCCGAGCGCTACACCCACAGCTACCCGCATTGCTGGCGCACCGACACACCGCTGATCTACAAGGCAGTGAGCTCGTGGTTCGTGCGGGTGACGGCCGTGAAGGACCGGATGGTCGAGCTGAACCGCACCATCGACTGGGTCCCGGCGCACATCCGCGACGGGGCGTTCGGCAAGTGGCTGGAGGGAGCCCGCGACTGGTCGATCAGCCGGAACCGCTTCTGGGGAGCACCCATCCCGGTGTGGCGCAGCGACGACTCCCGCCACCCTCGAGTCGACGTCTACGGCAGCCTCGACGACATCGAGCGCGACTTCGGCGTCCGGCCGACGGATCTGCACCGGCCGGCCATCGACGCACTGACCCGGCCCAATCCGGACGATCCGACGGGACAGTCCACCATGCGGCGCGTGGACGACGTGCTCGACTGCTGGTTCGAGTCGGGCTCCATGCCGTATGCCCAAGTGCACTATCCGATGGAACGTGCCGGCTGGTTCCACTCGCACTTCCCCGCCGACTTCATCGTCGAGTACGTGGGTCAGACGCGTGGCTGGTTCTACACGCTCCACGTCCTGTCGACCGCCCTGTTCGACCGGCCGCCGTTCGCCCACTGCGTAGCTCATGGCATCGTGCTGGGCGACGACGGTCGCAAGATGTCGAAGCGCCTCGGCAACTACCCGGAGCCGGACATGGTGTTCGACCGGTGGGGAGCAGATGCCATGCGGTGGTTCTTGCTCTCCTCCCCGGTCCTGCGCGGCCAGGATCTCGTGGTCCATACGAGGGGCATCGAGGAGACGGTGCGCCAGGTGCTGAACCCGATCTGGAACGCCTGGTACTTCCTGTCGCTGTACGCCAACGCCGACGGCATCGCCGGGCGGTTCCGGGCGGACCAGGTCGGCGTGCTCGACCGCTACGCCCTGGCGAAGACCGCAGCGCTCGTCGACGACGTCACATCGTCCATGGACGCCTACGACCTCTATGGCGCATGCGCTGCCATCACGTCGTTCCTGGACGCCCTGAACAACTGGTACATCCGCCGGAGCCGGGAACGGTTCTGGCGGGCACGTCCGGCGAGCGGCGACCATCCGGGCGACGCGGACAAGGTCGACGCATACGACACATTGGCCACGGTCCTCACCATCTTATGCCAGGTGTCGGCTCCCCTGCTCCCCCTGCTGACCGAGCAGATCTACCGCGGGCTGACCGGCGACCGCAGCGTCCACCTGACCGACTGGCCGGACGGAGGCCTACTGCCACGCGACCCCGCGCTCGTCGCCGCCATGGACCAGGTCCGCGACGTGTGCTCGGCCGCCCACGCCATCCGGAAGGCCAACGGGCGCAGGGCCCGGCTGCCGCTTGCCCGGCTGACAGTGGCTGCCCCGGATGCGTCGCTCCTGGCTCCGTACACCGCGATCATCGAGGAGGAGGTGAACGTCAAGGAGGTGGTGCTCACCGACGACGTGTCGTCGGTGGCCGAGCCCGTGTTGACGGTATCCCCCGCGGCGCTCGGCCCGAGGCTCGGCGCCCGCACCCAGCAGGTCATCGGCGCCGTCAAGCGGGGCGAGTGGTCCGCGAGGGAAGACGGCGGCGTCGAGGTGGCAGGGGAGGTGTTGCGCCAGGGCGAGTTCGCCGTCGTCCTTCGAGCCCGCCACGAGGAGGCAAGCCGGACCTTGAGCGCCACGATGGGCGTGGTGGTGCTCGATCTGCAGCTCACCGACGAGCTCGAGCGCGAAGGCACCGCACGCGACGTCATCCGGAGAGTACAGATGGCCCGGCGCGACGCCGGCCTGCAGGTGTCGGACCGCATCACCCTGTCCGTCGCCGGTCCCCCCGACGTGCTCGCCGCTGTCGGCGCGCACCGCAGCGACGTCGCAGCACAGACCCTGGCCGTCAGCATGTCGCTCGCCGATGCACCGGAGCTGGAGATCGCCGTCTCCATCGCCGTCGGGGATGCCGGCAGAGCCTGACGGCGGCCTCGAAGTGCCGTCGCCGCGGGCACACTGCCCAGAAGTGCCGGCGTGGGGCGAGCAGTACGATCTGCTCAGAAGTGCCTGGCCGAGTCAGAAGTGCCTGGCCGAGTCAGAAGTGCCGGTCCGAGGGACCCTCCCCGGCGAACACCGACATCACCTCGGTCCGTGGCTCCGTCGAAGGCTCTGCTCCACTTTGCCCGCCGGCCTCGAAGCGCTCGCCGAAACCGTCTACGGGACGCTTGCTCTGCACCTGGTCGTCGATCCACGAGACCATGTCGGTGAGAGCCACCCGTAGCCGAGCGCGCTCCTCGGCGATGTGCCGGCTGAGATCCTCCACGTCGACAGCCAGCTTGGTCCGTAGCGACTCGAGCCGAGTGACGTCGTCGCGCAGCTGGCGCTCGGCATCGTCGACGATCGCCCGGGCACGGTCTTCGGCCTCGGTGACGACGTTGCGCGCACGTCCTTCTGCCTCGTCCACCACCGCCTTGGCCTGTGCCTCGGCCTCGGCCTGTGTCTGGTCGACGAACTTCTGCGCCAGCAGGAGCGTCCGTTGCAGCGCGTCGTCGTTCGGAGCGTCGACCACTGGAGCAGGATCACCGGACCTCCTCGGACCCTGCTCCTCCAGCTGCTGCTCGAGCACCTGGATGCGCTCCGCTGCCTGCTTCAGGCGCTCGCCGGCCATACGATGCTGCTCCTGCAGCGCCTCGGCCTCCACAGCGACCCGTTCGAGGTACTCATCGACATCGTCGATGTGGTAGCCCCGCAGGGTCTGCCGGAACTCCACGGTCCGGAGACTGTCGAGGCTGGATTGCGGTGTGCTCGACTGTGGCATGTCCATTCTCCAATGCTACCGATCTGCGCGCTCGGCGCGTGGGACCGTCGGAAGGCGTCAGCGGACGAAGTTGGCCAGGACCTCGAGCACGATGACGACGATGAGGAACGACAGGTCGAGCGCCATGCCGCCGATGCGTGCCGGAGGGATGAGCCGCCGGACAGGAGCCAGCACCGGCTCCGTCGCCCGTTCGAGGAAGCGGGCAACCGGCTGGAGCGGTGACCCGTAGCGCATCGGGAACCAGCTCAGCACCGCCCGTGCGATGAACACCACGATGTAGATCGTCAACAGGTAGTAGACGAGGGATCGCACAATGAAGACCTTACCGGTCGCTGGCCTCCTACCGGGATCAGGTGTGCAGCAGACCGTCGTCCTGCAGCCGCTGCCGCTCCTCAGCCGAGACCTTGACGTTCGAAGGGGTGACGAGGAAGACCTTGTCGGCGACCCGCTCCATCTTGCCGTTCAGCGCATAGGTGACACCGCTGCAGAAGTCGATCATCCGGCGCATCAGCTCGCGGTCGGCCACCTGCAGGTTGACGATCACCGGCTGGTTCGCCATGAGGCGGTCGGCGATGTGGCGGGCGTCACCGAACTGTGTGGGCGCCACCACGTGCACCCGTGCGCCGTTGTCGACCGGCACCGCCCGGACTACCGCAGGTCGCGGGGTGATGGTGGCCGTGACCTGGCTGCCCGTAGCCTCGTCGCGTGAAAGGGGCCGTATCGTCCCGGCCGGTGCCGCCGGCGCCTCGACGATATCTTCGGCGGTCGCCCGTGGAGCAGCCCGTGTGGACGCCGGCGCGCGCGGCTCGTAGTCGTCGTAGTCGTCGTAGTCGTCGTCGACCAAGCCGAGATAGACCATCGCCTTCCTGAAGAAACCAGCCGCCATCGCGTCACGCGCCTCCTTGGCTCCAGGTTACTTCGTCAGGGGGCGACCAGGGGGTGACCCTTCGGGGTGGGCCACCCTCACTGGCGCTCACCGAACAGCGCCCGACCGACTCTGAGCATCGTCGCCCCCGCCTGCAGGGCTACCTCCAGATCGCCGGACATGCCCATCGACAGCTCGGAGAGCCCAGCTTCTCTCGCCAGGGAAGCCACCTGACCGAAGCCTTCGACAGCCGCGTCAGGTGGTCCGGGGGGAGCCACGGTCATCAGCCCGACGACCTGCAGCGGCAGCAGCCTCAGCTGATCGACGAGCTCGAGGGTGGCACCCGGGGCGCACCCGTTGCGGGCAGCCGAGCCGGTGGTGTCCACTTGCACCAGCACGGTCGCCCCCGGTGCCCGGACGGCGATCTCCTGCCCTTCGACGAGCCGGCACACCGTGTGCCAGCAGGAGACCACCGGGGCCAGCTGCCGCACCCGGCGCCGCTGGATCGCGCCCAGGTAGTGCCACCGCGGCACGCCGCTCGTCGGCGCGCCCGCCGCATGCCCGTCGCGCGCCTTGCCCAGCAGCTCACCGGCATAGTTCTCCCCGATGTCCTCCAGGCCGGCGGACAACGCCGCATCGACGGCATCGCGCCCGAACCCCTTGGTCACCGCCACCACGGTGACGGCACCGGGGCGGGCCGCCGCGGCGGCGATCCGCCGCCGAAGCTGGCCTGCCGCCACGACAACGGCAGCCGCATCGACGCGGTGGACGTCGCCGCCCGGGATCATGACGGCGGACCGGACGTCCAGACGACGAGCGCCTGGCGCCCATGGTCCGCCCACCGGCGATGGGAGAAGTGGCGGTTGCCGCACGCTGTGCACTGGCCCGAGTCGAACACCAAGGCAGCGCCCGCTTCGCCGAGGGCGGCACTCACCCCGGCGGGCAGGTCCAGTGCGCTGTGGCCGTCCGAGGTGGCCGCCCGCAGGCGGTGGCCCAAGCGCTCGGTGACCTGGACGAGATCCGGCTCGTCGAAGGCATAGCAGCACGACCGGATGCACGCCCCGAGGCCCGCCATCACCGTGGACGCCCCCGCTGACCGCATGGCAGCCACCGCGTGCTGCACCACCCCAGCCGTCAACCCCCGCCAGCCGGCGTGCACCGCGCCGTGGATCCCTTCTGGCGATCCGAGGGCGACGGCAGCACAGTCAGCGACGAGCACGGCGACGGGACCGGGCCGGTCGACCGACACGAGGCCGTCGCCTTCGGAGACCTCCCCGCTCCCGGAGACCTCCCCGGCCGAGATCCCGACAGCCATGACGACCTCGGCGCCGTGCACTTGGCGCACCCGGGCGACAGGGCCGAGCCGGCGCAGGTGCCCGGGACCGGCATCGACCAGTTCGTGCTGACGCAGGTCACCGTCGTGGCGCGTGCTCCACCAGGCGAAGACCGGCGTGCCGGGCAGCTCGACGACCGGATCGGTCGACGCCGGGCTGGCAACCGGGGATGGCGGGGACGACTGGCCGCTCAGCGGAGGAACGAGGGAACGTCGAACTCGTCCTCCCCGAGGACGAGCGCGAGCTCGTCCTCCTCCGGCGTGGCGAAGATGTCCTCGTGGACGGGCTCGGTCCCGAGCACCTGGCTGCGTTCCTCGGGGAGCGGCTCGCCGGTGCGGCCCTCCTCCCACCGTTCGAACCCCGCGGCGATCACCGTAACCCGCACGGTGTCTGCGAGCGCGTCGTCGATGACGTTGCCGAAGATGATGTTGGCGTCCGGATGGGCGACGCCATGGATGATCTCCATGGCCTCGTTCACCTCGAACAGGCCAAGCTCGGGACCGCCGGCGATGTTGACCAGGATGCCCCGCGCCCCGTCGATGGAGGCCTCCAACAACGGGCTCGTGATGGCGGCGCGCGCCGCGTTGACGGCACGGCCGTCCCCCTCGGCCTGACCGATCCCCATGATGGCCGTCCCCGCGTTGGCCAGGACCATCCGTACGTCCGCGAAGTCGGTGTTGATCTGGCCCGGCACGGTGATCAGATCGGTGATGCCCTGGACGCCCTGTAACAGGACCTCGTCGGCGATCTTGAACGCATTGACCATTGACGTCTTCTCCGTCGACACGGTGAGGAGCCGGTCGTTGGGGATGATGATGATGGCGTCGACCTTCTCCTTCAACCGCTGGATGCCCGCCTCCGCCTGGACCGAACGGCGGCGGCCTTCGAACGAGAACGGACGGGTCACGACGCCGATGGTGAGCGCGCCGAGCGCCTTGGCCACCTCGGCCACCACCGGTGCCGCTCCGGTCCCGGTGCCGCCGCCCTTCCCGGCGGTGATGAACACCATGTCGGCACCCTTAAGCGCCTCCTCGATCTCCCCGCGGTGCTCCTCGGCCGCCTGGCGTCCGATGTCGGGGTCGCTGCCCGCCCCAAGTCCTCGGGTGAGCTGCCGGCCGATGTCGAGCTTCAGGTCGGCATCGCTCATCAGGAGCGCCTGAGCATCGGTGTTGGCGGCGATGAACTCGACGCCTCGCAGGCCGACCTCGATCATGCGGTTGACGGCGTTGACTCCTCCTCCGCCGACTCCGACCACCTTGATGACGGCGAAGTAGCTGCTTTGCGCTGGACCGGTCATCGGCTCTCCTCGTCCATCACCCGTAGTTCGGCCTCACTGTGGATCCCCTGTCCGCCGGCAGACGGGACGAGCCGGCACCGATGGACGTACGTCTCATCCTCGACCACAGCTTCATCCTCGACCACAGCTTCAGCAGGTACCGACCGAAGTTGCCTACCCTACGGCCACCCGATGACACGGTCAAGCAGGATGACGCGGTCAAGCAGGAGCGCTCGGTGCAGGCGGCCCTACCGTCAGCTCGCTGGGGACCGTGACGTCGATGGTCGCCGGCCCAGCCGGTGGCGCGCCGGCCAGTAGGCTCGCCAACGCCTCGAATTTCGCCGTGAGGTCGACGGCGCGACCAAGCACCACGACGACGCCAGCACCGAGATCCAACGTGACGGTGCGCCCGGGACCCACGTGGACGGCGACGATCCGACCGGCCAGCACCGGTGGCACGTGCCGGGCTGCGGCAAGGCCCGGTCCAGCAGAAGCCGACAGCACGGTCCCTGGGCGACCGGGGGTCGCCGATGATGTCAGGACAGGCAGGACCATACCCGAGACATGCCAGCTCAGCACCCGTCCGGTGGCGTCCACGAGAGCCAACCCTCCCGTGCGGGCGACGATGGCCACCGGGCGACGCTCGGTGATCACGACGCGGACGGAGTCCGGCCAGTGACGGGTGACCACCGCGGTGGCGACCCACGCCAGCCGGCGCAGGCGGGCATCGGCGGCGGCACTCGACACGTCGAGCATCGGGGGGCCGCCCGCCAGGCCGGCAACCCGGACGATCTGCTCCGCCGGGGTGTGCACCGCGCCGCGGACCGATACGTGCCGGGCCGACACGAGCCGGCTGTGCCCGATGGCGAGCACCGCGACGGCAACAGCCGTCGTAAGGGCGACCGCCATCAAGATGCGTCGGCGCCGGCGTCCGGTCTGGCGGATCACTGCCACACGGCGCTGCCGGATCCTCGGGTCGATGGGGATTCGCGAGCGGTCAACCTCAACCTCGACTCGAGCGTGAGGGTTGGTCATGGCGGTGGCGTTCTCGCGGCTGAGCCGGCGCCGTCGACGCGCACGAGGCAATCGGGGCTGTCGGGGAACCCCACGGTACGGAGCTCGGGCGTCAGATCCACTCCTGTCCGCTCGTGCACGGTGGCCCGCACGTGGCCGACCAACGCCCAGACGTCGCCAGCCGAACCTCCCTCGCCGGCTTGGATGAAGTTGCCGTGCTTCTCCGACACCCTGGCGGTGCCGATCCGATATCCCTTCAGCCCGGCCGCCTCGACCAGCCGGCCAGCCGAGTCTCCTGGAGGGTTGGTGAACACCGAACCGGCATTGGAGCCACCGGGTTGGTGCGCCCGGCGCCATCGGACGATCTCCGAAAGCTGCGCCTCGGCATCGGCACGCCGCCCAGCGTGCAAACCAAGCTCCGCCCATACCACGACGTCCCCTGCACCCAGCGAAGAGGAGCGGTAACCGTGGTCGAGGCGCTCCGGCCCGCCTTCCCATGCGTGCCCAGCAGCCAGATCGAAGACCCGGCAGCGGCGCACGACGGCTGCCGTGTCAGAACCGTGCCCACCAGCGTTCATCTTCAGGGCGCCGCCGACCGACCCCGGGACCCCGACGGCCCATTCGAGCCCGCGCAGCCCAGCAGCCGCAGCCCGGCGGGCTACCACAGGGAACCCTGCGGCCCCTCCTGCCTTCAGTACCGTGCCCGCCACGGTGACCTGAGCCAAGGCTGGCCCGAGCACCACCACCACGCCCGGAAAGCCTCCATCAGCCACCAGAAGGTTGGACCCCCTCCCCAAGACGAGCAGCGGGAGCGGACCGCCTGCCTTGGCGAGCGCCGACCGGACGGTTCGCAGGTCGTCCTCGGAACCCACCTCCACCAGCGCCGCGGCGGTGCCTCCCACCCGATAGGTGGTCCGGGAGCCCAGCGGCGCGTTCCGCACCGCCCGGCGCCCGAGCATGTCGGCGACGCGGGCGACGCCGTCCATGCTCATCGACCCGCCGACAGCAGCTCGTCGGGCAGCGACGTGAGGTCGCCCGCACCGAGGGTCAGGCAGAGATCGCCGGGACGCAGGATGCTCCGCATCCGGTCGACGAGCTCCGACCGCTCCGCCACATAGATGACCTCCTTGCCCGGCCGGGAGCGGGCGACCGCATCGGCTACCACGCGACCCGTCACTCCCGGCAGTGGTTGCTCACCCGCGGCGTACACGTCGGTGATGACGACCACGTCTGCTGATCCGAACACCGGGCCGAACGCGTCTCCGACCGCCGCGGTCCGGGTGTACCGGTGCGGCTGGAAGACGGCGACCACCCGTCCCCACCGGCCGGCAACCGCAGCGTCCAACGCGGCAGCCACCTCGGTCGGCAGGTGGGCGTAGTCGTCGACATAGCGCACACCACCCGCCTCGCCCCGCCATTCAAACCGCCGGGCCACCCCGGCGAACCGGGCCAGTGCCCGGGCAGCCGAAGCAAAGTCCGCACCGGCCCGATGCGCAGTCACCGCAGCGACTGCCGCGTTACGGGCATTGTGCGTACCTGGCACCGGCAGGACGAGCGACACCACCGGCGAGCCGTCGTGCACCAGGTCGAACGCCACACCGTCGCGTCCCGAGCGCAGCCCGTCGATCCGGAAGGTGGCGTCGGGGCTCGTCCCTACCAGGTCGGCCCCCGCTCGCCGCCCCACAGCAGCGCCCTCGGGGTCGTCGGCGCCGGCCACCACACCACCCGGCCGGCCATGGCAGAACGACTCGAAGGCCCGGCGCAACTGGCCGAAGTCCCCGTAGAAGTCCAGATGGTCGGCCTCGATGTTGGTGACGACAGCGATCTCCGGCTCCAGCCCGAGGAAGGTCCCATCGCTCTCGTCGGCTTCGACGACCAGCCATTCTCCGCTGTCCCATACGGCATTCGTGCCGATCTCGTTGAGGTCCCCGCCGACCAGGAACGACGGCCGCAGCCCAGCCTCCACCAGCACCAGCGCCAGCATGGAGGTCGTGGTGGTCTTCCCATGCGTGCCTGCCACAGCGATGCACCGCCGCTGCCGGGCGATCGCCGCCAGGACCTCGGCCCGGCTGACCACCCGCACCCCCCGCCTCCGCGCTTCGACGACCTCGGGGTTGGTGTCGGGGACCGCGCTCGACACGGCGAGCACATCGATCTCGCCCACGTTGGTGCCCCGGTGGCCCACGAACACGCCGATGCCGCTGGACGCCAACCGGTCCAGGGCCGGCGAGGGCTTCAGGTCGCTGCCCGTGACCTGATGGCCCATGGCCGCCAGCACCGACGCGTAGGCGCTCATTCCAGCGCCCCCCACCCCGACGACATGCACGCGGACCGGGCGGCCCAGGTCGAGCAACGGGTCCGGGGGTCTTCCGCCGGCCGTCACGCGGGGGCTCCGGTGCTGGCCACGGCAGCACGCGGGCGGGCATGGACCTCGGCCAGCACCGCCACGGCGGTCGCTGCATCGGCACGCGCCAGCGACCGCGCCGCATCACCCATGGCGGCCAGCCGCCCTGGCTCGGCGAGCAGCGACTGCAGCTCCCTGGCCAACCGCTCGCCCGTGCACAGCTGGTCGGCCAGCAGCACCGCAGCGCCAGCTTCGACCATGATCCGGGCGTTGGCCGTCTGGTGGTCCCCCGGTGCCCCCGGCAACGGGACCAGCACGGAAGGAAGCCCGACCGCTGCCAGCTCGGCCACCGTCATCGCCCCCGCCCGGCACACGGCGATATCCGCTGCCTGGTACAGAAGCCCCATCCGGTCCTCGTAGGGGATGCACCGGTACGAGGGGGCTGCGGGCACCGGCGGAGGGGGCTGCCGTCCAGCGTTACGGCGACCGACGACATGGTAGATCGCCCGGCCGGGCGTCCCCTCCCACCGCCGGGCCAGGTCGAGGGCGGCCTCGTTCAGGCGCCGTGCACCGAGCGAACCACCGAACACGGCGACGACCACCCCCGCCTCGGGCACGCCGAGGGCACGGCGGGCACGGTATCGAGCGGGGCCGTCGGTCCCGCCAGATGACGCGACGTCGGGTCGCACCGGCGGACCGGTCACGACGGCGCGGGGAAGGCGCGTCCCGGGGTACGCGACGGCCGACGCCCGGGCAAACCGGCCGAGAAGGCGGTTGGCCGTTCCGGGGACGGCGTCGACGTTCAGCAACACCACGGGCACACCGAGCATCAAGGCAGCGAGCGCCGGAGGCACGCTGGCATACCCGCCCACGCTGACCACCACCGCCGGCCGCCGGCGCCCCACGAGCGCCAGCGCCGAGACGAGGGCGCCAGCGAGGCCGCCCACCGCCCGCAGGTTGGCGCTCCACGCGGACCGATCGAAGCTCCGGATAATCCCCCGGCCAGGCAGCAACGTGAACGGGAGGTCACCGCCCGCCAGCAATGTTGCCTCCATCCCCCGATGCGATCCGACGATCTCGACGCTCCCCGGCCCGCGGGCGGCGGTGAGCGCATGGGCAACAGCTACCGCCGGCAGGACGTGCCCTGCCGTGCCGCCTCCGGCGACCAGGGCATAGCGGCGCGCGCTCACCGTGCCCCATCCGGTCGGGCGCGAGCCACCGGCACGGCAGCCGGCCGGCCAGGCCCATGTCCGACCACGCCCGCCGTGGCGGGCGACCGGCGACGCTCGCTGCCGGCGATGTTCACCAGGATGCCAGCAGCAGCCATGGTGATGACGAGCGACGACCCGCCGAACGACACGAAGGGCAGGGGGATCCCCGTGACCGGCAGGGCGCCCATGACGGCCCCCATGTTGATGACCGCCTGACTGGTGATCCAGCAGACGCATGCCACCGCGAGCAGGCCACCGAAGCGG
>JAJYAB010000295.1 GCA_021779775.1 Actinomycetes bacterium | reverse complement strand
CCACATCCGCCACCACGACCCGGTCGTCGAACTCGACGACGGCGTCGCCGGCGCGCAGCGTGGTCTCGTGGCCCTTGCCGGCCACCACCACCACGTCCCCGGGCCGGGCAGCGGCCACCGCTGCGGCGATGGCCGCTCGCCGCTCGGGCTCGACCCGGACATTGCCCGGATCGCTGATGCCGGCCAGCACCTGGTCGATGATCCGGGCCGGGTCCTCGCTACGGGAATTGTCCGAAGTGACGACAGCCAGGTCGGCGTCCGCGGCGGCCACCGCCCCCATGGCCGGGCGCTTGGCGCGATCACGGTCGCCACCACACCCGAACACCACGAGCACCCGCCGCCCCCCGGCCAGTTCCCGGGCACTGCCCAGGGCTGCCGACAGCGCGTCGGGGGTGTGGGCATAGTCCACCACCACGGTGAAGGGTGCGCCTGTCTCCACCACCTCGAAGCGTCCCGGCACCGGTCGGGCCGAGCACAGCCCGGCGACCACGGCCTCGTCGCCGACACCGAGGCGCTCGGCAATGGCCGCTGCCACCAGGGCGTTCACCACGTGATAGCGGCCGCTGAGCCGCAGCGTCACGTCACGGCCCCGCCAGGTGAAGGTGGTGGAGCCCTGCCTGGCCGTGACCAGGCCGGCGTCGGCCATCGACACCGTCGACACGGGCACCGTCGCCTGGTCGGCCAGGCGGCGGCCCCAGGCGTCCCCGACGTTCACCACGCCGGCGACTGCGTGCTCCGGCGTGAACAGTTGCGCCTTCGCTGCGAAATAGGCCTCCATCGTGCCGTGGTAATCGAGGTGGTCGTGGCTCAGGTTCGTGAACGCCGCCACCGTGAAACGAAAGCCGTCCACCCGGGCTTGGTCCAGCGCGTGCGACGACACCTCCATGGCCACCGCCTGAATGCCGCGGCGGCGCTCCCCGTCGAGGCGCCGCTGGAGATCTGGCGCTTCCGGCGTGGTGCGAGCCCCGTCCAGGGTGCCGATGACGGCGCACGGCCATCGCGCGCTCGTCAGGATGGCGCGTACCAGGTGCGTCACGGTGGTCTTGCCGTTCGTGCCGGTCACGCCCACGGTGACGAGCGCCCTGGCCGGATGGCCGTAGAGCGCGCAGGCCATCCGGGCCAGCGCAGCCCGTGCCGTCCCCGGTGCCACCACCACCTGCGGCACCGCCAGAGGCAGGGTGTGCTCCACGAGCAGTGCGCCAGCTCCGGCAGCGACTGCCGCGCCGGCGAATTCGTGCCCGTCGGCGTGCCGACCGGGCAGGCAGGCAAACAGCGCCCCGGGTCCGACGCGACGATGGTCGAGGGCGATAGAGGTGATCTCGGCGCCGGCGGCATCACCGCGGGTGTCGATAACCGTGACCTCTTGCAGCAACCGGTCCATACGCACAGTGCAGAGGCCCCCGGCGGGTCACGGGTGTCCCGTGGCGGTCCCGGCCCTGGCGGCGATCGTACCCGCCACGGAAGGCGGCGCCGGGAACGGCACCGCCTGGGGCGACCCTCCGGTGGTGCCACCCCCCGGCGAGGTCGGAATGCCGTAGCGATGCAGGGCGAACCGCATGATCTGGGCGAACACCGGTGCCGCCGTCGTGCCGCCGTAGATCGGGTTCGGTCGATCCAAGACGACCACCGCCGACAGCTGGGGGCGCTCCGCCGGGACGAACCCGGCGAACGTCGCGTCGAAGGCGCCGGGGATGTACCCGGGGTGCTTCGGGTCCGGGACCTGGGCCGTGCCGGTCTTCCCAGCCACCGTGTAGCCCGGGATGCCTGCGGCGACGGCCGTCCCGTCCTGCACGACCTGCTCCATCATGGTGGTGAGCTGTGCGGTCACCCAGGTCGCGATCACCCGGTGGGTGCGCGCCCGGGGGAGGGCGTGCACCGCGCCGTCGCTGCCGACGGTGGCCCGCACCAGACGTGGCGGTACGAACGTGCCGCCGTCGGCCACCGCGTTGACCATGTCGAGCAGCTGCTGGGCGGTGACGGCGTCGTCCTGCCCGATCGGCGTGGCCCCGATGTCGGTCGGCTGCCACTTGGCGGGACTCAGCACGATGCCCTGGGACTCCCCGGGGAGGTTCAGGCCAGTCAGGCGCCCGAACCCCAGGTTGGCGATCTGGGCTCCCAGGCGCGTGGCGCCGAGGCGCTGCGCGATCTGGATCGTCCCGAGGTTCGACGACTGCGCCAAGATCTGGGTGGCCGTCAGCCTCTCCGTAGGGTGCGACTCGGCATCGTGGAACGTAGAGCCGTCGATCACCACCGAATTGGGGATGGTGAAGGGCATGTCCGGCGTGATGATGCCGTCTTGGAGCGCTGCCGAGAACGTCACGAGCTTGAAGACCGAGCCCGGCTCGTACACCTGGGTGAGCGCCAGGTTGGACGCTGCCTGGGTGATCGCGCCCGTCTTCGGGTCCGCCACGAGGTTGGCCATCGACAAGATGGCCCCCGTGTGCACGTCCATGACGACGGCGATACCGCTGGTGGCATGTGACGCGGCGATCTCGGCACCCAGCGACTGCTCGGTGACGTACTGCAACGGCTGGTCGACGGTCAGCTCGAGCCCCATGCCCTGGCGGGCGCCGTCGACCTGGCCGCCCGATCCCGGCAGCGCCACGCCAGACGGGGACAGCTCCACGGTGGCGGAGCCGGGCTTGCCGCTCAACAGCCGGTTATACGCATACTCGAGCCCGGAGCTCCCGCCCCCAGCGGCCCCCACGGTGCCGATGAGCGACATGGCGACGCTGCCGCCCGGATCGGTCCGCTGTGAGTCGGGCTGGAGGGTGATGCCTGCCAGGTGCAGTGCCATCACCTTGTGGGCACTGGCCATGCCGAGATTACGGACGAGCACGGCGTACCCGCTGTGTGCCGACAGCTCCATCTGCAGCTGGGGCTCGGGCACCCCGAGCAACGGCGCCAGCCTGGCCGCCTCGCCTGGCGGGTCGTGGATAAGGAACGGGTCGGCGATGACGTCGCTCGTCGGCACCGACATGGCCAGCACAGCGCCGTTGCGGTCGTAGATCCCGCCACGGAGTGCCGGCAGCGGTTGCGTGCTCGTGACCTCGGCCGCTCCGAGGGCGGCGTACTTGCCGCTACCGCCCAACTGCACGAGGACCAGGCGCCCAGCCAGCGCGACGAAGACCACGGCGATCACGATCCGCATGACCGCCACCCGGCGGCCGGGGACCCGCCGGCTGCCATGGCGGAACGCGGCGGCCGGGCGGCGCCGCGCTCCGGTGGGCGCAGCGGTCACCGGCCGCCCACCGGGACCGTCACGGTCGTCGAAGCATGGGCCGGCGGAGGTGGCTGGCTCGACAGGCTCACCGGCTGCAGGTCGCCGATCTGGCTGGGCGCCGTCAATCCCTGCTGCTGGGCTTGGGACACGATGTGTGACGGGTCCTCCATCCTGGCGACCTGCACCTCCAGGCTGCGTTGCGCGGTCAGTGCCCCTTGCAGCTGATGCTGCATACGGGTCAG
>JAJYAB010000294.1 GCA_021779775.1 Actinomycetes bacterium | reverse complement strand
CGAAGCGGTCGGGCGCCCGGCCGGACGCCCGGAGGCCATACCACGCCAGAGCGAAGAACAGGGCGAGCACCACGAGGGTGCCGACCAGACCGGTCTCCTCGGCGATGACCGAGAAGATGAAGTCGGTGTGGGGATTGGGGAGCAGCCCCCACTTCTGGTGGCCGTTGCCGAGCCCCAACCCGAACAGGTGACCGTTGCCCAGCCCGACCAACGACTGCACGACCTGGTACCCGGACCCGTTGTGGTGTGCCATCGGGTTGATGAACGACAGCAGGCGTGCCCGTCGGTACGGCTCGGCCAGCCCGAAGACCACTCCGAGCACAGCCACCCCGGCCAGCGTCTTCATCACCGTTGCGACCGGCACCCCTCCGGCGAACATCAAGCCGAAGACAATGCACGTCAAGACGATGGCGGTCCCCATGTCGGGTTGCTCCATGACGAGCAGCCCCGACAACCCCAGCAACGCCAGCAGCGGGACGACAACCGCACCTGCCCGGTCGACCCGATCCGCCCGCCGGCTGAGCAGGTCGGCGGCGAACACGGCGATGGCCAGCTTCATGAGCTCCGACGGCTGGATCCGGAATTGGCCGAAGCCGATCCACCGGCTCGAGCCGCCCGACGACACACCCACGCCCGGGACGAGGACGGCGAGCAGCAATGCGAGCGTCCCGAGCAGCATCGGTACCCGGAGCCTGCGCCACCGGTGGTAGGGGATGCGCATCGACACCACCAGGACCAGCGATCCCAACACCATCCACAACACCTGGCGCTCGAAGATCGACCACACCGAGCCGTAGTCCTGCAGCGACGTGTAGGCCGACGCCGAGAGCACCATGACCAGGCCGACCGCGCACAATGCGACGACCACCGCCAGAAGGCCCTGGCGGATCGACAATCCGCCGGTGCGCTCGCCGGCGGGTGACCGGTCGCGTCCAGCCCCGGCGCCGCCCGCCCCGCCTGCCAACAGGCGAAGCTGATGGGACCGGTGGACCGGTCGGACGGGTTCCACCGGTTGCGGCCGGACGTTCACCGGTTCCCCCGGGCGCTCACCAGCGCAGCGACACACCGCGCGAA
The DNA here is from genome assembly GCA_021779775.1 of Actinomycetes bacterium. Lineage (GTDB taxonomy): Bacteria > Actinomycetota > Acidimicrobiia > Acidimicrobiales > UBA8190 > JAJYAB01. Next base: position 2,411 of record JAJYAB010000294.1, on the reverse strand, counting down.
GTCGTCCCCTCGCTCGGCATACGACCGGTACCAGTCGAACGACGCACAGGCCGGCGACAGCACGACCGCGTCACCAGGCTGCGCCATGGCGGCCGCCGCGCCGACCGCCACCGCCATGCTCGGCGCCTCGATCACCGGGCAGGATCCGGCGAAGACGCCGCATACCTCCCCTGCCGCTTCGCCGATCGCCACCACACCCCGCAAGTGCGGCGCCGACCGGCGCAGCACCTCGAGATCGAGCCCCTTGTTACGGCCGCCGGCGATGAGCACGGCAGAGGGGAAGCCAGCCAGCGCGGCAAGAGCGGCACTGGGCGTCGTTGCCTTGGAGTCGTCGAAGTACTGCACCCCCTTAGCCTCGCCGACCAGCTGCACTCGGTGGGGGAGGCCTCGGAATTCGAGGAGCGCCCGCCGGCACCCCTCGTCACTCGCCCCGGCGGCGTGGGCTGTGGCCAAGGCGCACAGGGCATCGACCAGGTCATGCGGCCGGTGCCGCGGCAGCTCGTCGGCACGCAGCACGGGCGCGCCGCCCGGGCCGTGCAGCGCTCCGCCGGAGACTCGCCAGTCCCCATGGTCCAGCCCGAAGGTGACGACCGTGGCTCCCCGCTCTGCGGGCACCGCCGACGCGGCGACCACCACCGGGTCCTCTGCGTTGGCGATGACGACGTCTCCGGGGCCGGACCGGCCCCACAGGCGCGCCTTCGACGACCGGTAGTGCTCCAGCGTGGGGTGCCAGTCGAGGTGGTCAGCCGAGAAATTGACCCACGCAGCCACCGCCGGCTGGAAGGCGCGGGTCAAGGCCAGCTGGAACGACGAGACCTCCACCACGAGGATCTCGGCATCCCCCGCGGCGGCCTCCACTACCGGCACGCCGATGTTGCCGGCGGCCACCGCCCGGCGGCCCGATGCCTGCAACATGGCGACCACCAACGTGACCACGGTGGTCTTGCCGTTGGTGCCGGTGACCGCCACGACGGGGGCCTTGGCCAGGCGCCACCCGAGCTCCACCTCGCCGATGACCGGGGTGGCGTGAGCGAGCTGGAACACCTGGTGGCTCGCCGGAACGCCGGGACTGACGACGATCTCCGACGCCGAGCGGACCAGCATGCCCAGGCGGTGGCGATCCGGGGCAACGACCAGCTCGATCCCGGCAGCCGCCGCTTCGGCGACGCTCCCGGGGCTCGGGCTGTCGTCGACGGCAACTACGTCGATGCCGCTCGAGCGTAGGTGCCGGGCCGCTGCCGAGCCGCTGACCCCGAACCCGACGACCAGTGCCCGACGAGCAGCGGTGGGACCGGACATCGTCAATGGATTCCCTGACCGGGGGTGGTCAGGAAGTCGGCGTAGAAGATGCCGAGGCCGAAGGCGGCAAAGAGACCGGCGAGGATCCAGAAGCGCACGATGACGGTCGTCTCCGGCCAGCCCTTCAACTCGAAGTGGTGGTGCAGCGGCGCCATCCGGAACACCCGCCGACCGAAGAGCCGGAAGCTCACGACCTGCACGACGACCGAGAGCGTTACCACGACGAACAGGCCCCCGATGATCACCAGCAGCAGCTGCAGGTCCATCATCAAGCAGAGCGCCCCCATGCCGCTGCCGAGCGCCAACGCTCCCGTGTCACCCATGAAGATCCGGGCCGGCGCAGCGTTCCACCACAAGAACCCCAGGCATGCGCCGGCAAGAGCTACCGCAACCAGGGCCAGGTCGAGCGCCGGGGCGACCCGGTAGATGGACGGGTGGCGGAACTGCCAGTAGCCGATGACGCCCAGCACGGCGAAGCAGAACGTGGCCGATCCCGACGCGAGCCCGTCGAGGCCGTCGGTCAGGTTGACGGCGTTCGAGGTCCCGACGAGGATGAGCACAGCCAGGATGCCCCACCCGACCGGCCCGAGGTCGATGCCGGTGGAGCTCCACCTGGTGAACGACAGGTGGGTGTCGACGTGCGCCCAGCGTTCGGCGGCCACGGCGAAGGCGATCCCGACGCTCACCTGAGAAGCCAGCTTCGCTCGCTTGTTGAGCCCGAGGCTGCGCCGGTGACGCACCTTGATCGAGTCGTCGAGGAACCCGATCAGGCCGTATGCCAAGGTGGCAGCCACCACGAGCAGGCCGGACCGGCGGAACGGCACGTGCGCCAGGTGGGCAGCGGCGTACCCGACGACGAGCGCCACCAGGATGGTCACACCACCCATGGTGGGGGTCCCCGCCTTGGCCAGGTGCATCTCGGGACCGTCCTCGCGCACGTGCTGGCCGATCCGGTTGCGCGCCAGCCAGCGGATGAGTACCGGAGTGCTCAAGACGGCGACCCACAGGGCGACACCCCCCGCCAGCATCAGGCTGATCACCCTGGGCCACCGCCCCGTGCCGCCATCTCGGCGGCGACCACATCCGCCACCACGACCCGGTCGTCGAACTCG
>JAJYAB010000293.1 GCA_021779775.1 Actinomycetes bacterium | reverse complement strand
GGTCAACGTGCTGTCCGGCATCGGGCTGGCTCCGGCCCGCACGCTGGCCGCGCAGCTCGGGCTCAACCCGGCACGGACGGAGGCGACAGCCATCGGGGGCAACACCCCGCAATGGCTCGTCCACCGGGCTGCCGACGACGTCGCCAGCGGGGCAGCGCGGGCGGTGTTGATCGCCGGTGCCGAGGCGCAGCACTCGGAGCGCATGCAGCGCCAGGCGGGGACGGGCGACCCACCGGGCGCCGGCTCCTCTGTCGATCCCGACCCAGTGGTCGGCGACCAGCGGCCGGGCGTCGGACCTGCCGAGACCGGTGCTCGGCTCTTCGCCCCGGTCCACGTCTACCCGCTCTTCGAGAGCGTGCTCGCCCACCGCGCCGGTCGGGGGCCGGCAGAGCAGCGGGCTTTCCTCGGCCAGGTGATGGCCCCGTTCACCGAGGTGGCGGCCGCCCACCCCACCGCATGGTTTCGCCAGGCCCGGTCCGCCGACGAGCTGAGCACTGTCGCTCCGGACAACCGGCTGATCGCCGAGCCGTACACCAAGCGCCTGTGCGCCATCATGGCCGTCGACCAGGCGGCGGCCGTGATCGTCACCTCGCTGGGCGAGGCGCGACGGGCCGGGCTGGCCGACCGGGCGGTGTTCTGCTGGTCCGGGGCCGATGCCAACGATGTCTGGTTCCCGTCGGCACGGCCCGACCCCGGCCGGTCGCCGGCTATCGCCGCCGCCGGGCGGGCAGCCCTGGGCGCCGCCGGAGCGACGATCGACGACATCGACCTGGTCGACCTGTACTCGTGCTTTCCGTCTGCCGTGCAGCTGGCGGCCGAGGCGCTGGGGCTCGCCCTCGACGACCGCCGTGGCCTGACGGTGACCGGAGGCCTGCCGTACTTCGGCGGACCGGGCAATAATTACACCCTGCATGCCATCGCCACGGCGACCGACCGGTTACGGGCCGGGGGTGGCACCGCTCTTGTCACCGGGCTCGGCTGGTACGCCACCAAGCACGCCGTCGGCATCTACGGAGCTGCGCCGCCCCCGCGCGGATGGCAGCACGCCGACACCACCGTTGACCAACAGGCCATCGATGCGAGCGCCGTCGAGGCGGTGCTGCACGCCGAAGGGCCGGCCACCGTGGTGGCCTCGACCGTGGTAGCCGGGCCGGACGGATCGCCGGTCGCCGCACCGGTGATCGCCCGGCTGGCCGACGGGCGCCACATCACGGCAACGGCCGACGACAAGGACCTGGCGTTCCTCCGTGGCCGCAGCCTGGTCGGCTCGACGGTCGACGTCACCGGCAAGCCACCGACCTACCGTGTGACCGGCTGACGGCGGCACTCGACCAGCCGGTCGCACGGCGGCACTCGACCAGCCGGTCGCACGGCGGCACTCGACCAGCCGGTCGCACGGCGGCGGGGTGGCCTCCGACGCTCGCAGCGACCAAACTCCACCAGAGCATCGAAGCAGACGCGTCCGGCCTCGGTCGGAGAACAGGGAGGGCAGGGATGTCGGCAGTCGAGCGTGAGCGCCGTGGCCATGTAGAGATCTTGACCATCAACCGGCCGGAGGCCCGTAACGCCATCAACAGCGACGTCGCCACAGCGATGTCGGCGGCGCTCGACGAGCTGGCCGTGGACGACCTGTGCTGGGTCGTCGTGCTGACCGGAGCAGGCGACAAGGCGTTCTCCGCCGGCATGGATCTGAAGGCCTTCGCCAGCGGCCAGGGGGCCAACATCATCGACGCCAACGGGTTTGCCGGCATCACCCGGCGCACCTTCCCCAAGCCGATCATTGCCGCGATCAACGGCTCCGCCCTGGCCGGTGGTTGCGAGATCATGCTGTCGTGCGACCTCGTGGTGGCGGCCGACCACGCCAAGTTCGGGATCCCGGAGGTCAAGCGGGGGCTGGTGGCGGGGGCCGGCGGGCTGGTACGGCTCCCCCGGCGCCTGCCGCGGGCCGTCGCCTTGGAGCTGGCGCTCACCGGAGAGCCGATGGACGCCGAGCGGGCCGCTCAGCTCGGCCTGGTCAACAAGGTGGTGCCCGGAGCGCAGCTCCTCGACGAGGCGGTGGCCCTGGCCGAACTGATCGCCGCCAACGCTCCCCTGGCGGTGCGCGTGTCGAAGCAGGTGATCGTGGAGTCCCTCGACCTGAGCGAAGACGATGCGTGGAAGCTCAATGACACCAGCTTCGGCGAGGTGATGGGCTCCGCCGACGCCATGGAGGGCGCCGTCGCCTTCGCCGAGAAGCGGGCGCCCAACTGGCAGGGCAAGTAGGGCGGTGCCCACGCTCGATGCCGCGGTCGCCATGCACGGCACGGCACCGACCGTCGACGGCATCCGCCTGTCGCTCCACGTGCTGGCTGGCGCCATCTGGGTCGGTGGGCAGCTCACGGTGGGCGGCCTGCTCCCGACCGTGCGCCGGTTGGGCGCTGACGCTCCTAGGCAGGTGGCCACGGCGTTCGCCCGGTTCATGTGGCCGGCCTTCGCCGTCCTGGTGGTTACCGGCATCTGGAACATCTCGGCGGTCGGTTCGGGCAGGACCTCAGCTTGGCAGGCAGTGCTCGGAGCGAAGATGGCGGTCGTCGCGGTCTCCGGGGTGGCCGCCTACGCCCACAGTCGGGCGACTACCCGCCGGGGGCTGGCGGTAGGCGGAGCACTCGCCGGCGTGTCGTCGACAGCAGCCCTGCTCCTGGGCATCTTCCTCGCCGGATAACCCGGATGACCAGGCTGACCCGGATGACCCCTGATAACCGGGATTCCAGCGCCACGGGCTGCCGACCAGACATCCGCGACAGCTTCCGGCGGCGGAGATTGGGTAACGTAGTGATCGAGTCCAACCTCCGGTCTGGACAAGGGAGAAGTTCGGACATGCTCGCCAACGTCTTCGGTCCTGACGGATTGATCGTCGTCCTGGTCATCGTCGTCGTCCTTTTCGGCAGCACCCAGCTCCCGAAGCTGGCCCGCTCGCTGGGCGCCGCCCAGAGCGAGTTCAAGAAGGGTCTGGCGGAGGGCAGCCAGGACAAGCCGAAGACCGCGGACCCGACCAGCGACACCCCGGCACCCGGCACCGAGTAGCGCCGGCAGGCCGTCCGGCGCCAGGGTGTTGCTCCAGGCATGCGGCGGCTCCCCTTCCCGGCCCATCACGCCCTCGACTACCTGGTTGGCGCCACGCTGGTGGCGTTCTCCGTCCATGTTCGCCATGGTGCGCTGCTAGCAGTCGGCGGCGGGGCGCTGATCGCCCTGGCCCTGGCGTCCCACGGGCGGCTGTCGGTGGCAAAGGTGGTGCCGCCGAGGGCGCACGGCGCGCTCGACCTGGCCGTGGCGCTCGGTCTGGGGGCCGGTCCACTGGTCGGGGCGCTGCGGCCCGACCTGACGGGCATCATCACGGCCGAGGTGATCGCCGTGCTGTGGGTGCGGGTCTGGTCGCTGACCCGCTATCGCCCTGCCGCCCGGGAGCCGGCGGAGGCCAGCGGGGCCCCGGTCCCGGCGTGGGCCCGGCTC
>JAJYAB010000292.1 GCA_021779775.1 Actinomycetes bacterium | reverse complement strand
TGGTGGAGCAGGGCAAGGACGTCGTCATCATCCTCGACGGCATCACGCGCCTGGCCCGTGCCTACAACCTGGCCCAGCCCACCAGCGGCCGGATCATGTCTGGTGGTGTCGACTCGGGGGCGTTGTACCCGCCGAAGAAGTTCTTCGGTGCTGCCCGCAACATCGAAGAAGGCGGCTCCCTCACCATCCTGGCGACGGCTCTGGTCGAGACCGGGTCGAAGATGGACGAGGTGATCTTCGAAGAGTTCAAGGGCACGGGGAACATGGAGCTCCGGCTCGACCGTCGCCTGGCGGAGCGGCGGCTCTACCCGTCGATCGACGTCAATGCCAGCTCGACCCGCCACGAGGAGCTCCTCTTCGAGCGGGGTCAGCTGCAGCAGGTGTGGAAGCTGCGCCGGGTGCTCAACGCACTGGCCAACGACGGCAGCGCGGCTGCCGGGCTGGAGCTGCTCATGGACAAGATCCGCACGACCAAGGGCAACGACGAGTTCCTGGCAGAGATCGCCAAGGGGCCCTCGTGAGCACATCGACCCGTAGACTGGAAGCGCGATGAAGACCGATATCCACCCCACGTACGTCGTGGCCGCCGTCCGCTGCTCCTGTGGCAACACGTTCACCACCCGGTCGACGAAGCCCGAGCTGCACAGCGAGCTGTGCAACGAGTGCCATCCGTTCTTCACGGGCAAGCAGAAGCTGGTGGACTCCGGCGGCCGGGTCGAGCGGTTCCAGCGCCGCTACGGCCAGCGCAGCACCAAGGCGAAGAAGGCCTGAGCGCCGGCGGGCCTATCCCGCCATGCCGGGCCTTCCGGGTGGCCGGCGGCTACCTCGCTACCCTGATCCCGTGGACCCTGATCCCGTGGACCCTGAACGTGTGGCCGCATGGGAGCGCGAGTACGAGTCGATCCTGCATGATCTGTCCGATCCGGTCGTCCTCGGTGACCATCGCCGCCTGCGCGAGACCAGCCGTCGCCATAAGGACCTCGAAGCCCTCGTGGGGGTGGCGAGGCTCCTCGGCCGATCCGAAGCCGACGTTGGGGTCGCCCGTGCGATGCTGGCCGATGCCGCCGTGGCGGAGGACCGCGACATGGTGCGGGCCGAGCTCGACGAGGCGGAGGCTCGGGTGGCCGAGCTCCGCCGGCAGCTCCGTCTCCTCCTGCTCCCGAGCGATCCCAACGACGGCCGTAACGTCATCGTCGAGATCCGCGGCGCCGAAGGGGGCGAGGAAGCGAACCTGTTCGCCCGCGACCTGTTCGAGATGTACCGCCGGTATGCCGAGCGCCACGGCTGGAAGTTCGAGGTGCTGTCGTCCGACGCTTCCGAGCGCGACGGGCTCAACGAGGTGACGTTCTCCGTGCGCGGGGAGGACGCCTGGCAGCGGCTGAAGCACGAGGGGGGCACTCACCGGGTCCAGCGGGTGCCGGTGACCGAGTCCAAGGGCCGGATCCACACGTCGGCAGCCACGGTCAACGTGCTGCCCGAGGCGGAGGAGATCGACGTCCACATCGATCAGGCGGATCTGCGGGTCGACGTGTTCCGGTCGAGCGGTCCTGGCGGCCAGTCGGTCAACACCACGGACTCCGCCGTGCGCCTCACCCACCTGCCGTCAGGCATCGTGGTGTCGATGCAGGACGAGAAGAGCCAGATCCAGAACCGGGCACGGGCGCTGGTCGTGCTGCGCTCCCGCCTGCTGGCTGCCGAGCAGGAGCGCCAGGTGGCCGAGCAGTCGGCGCAGCGCCGGAGCCAGGTGGGCGGCGGTGGCCGGTCCGACAAGATCCGAACGTACAACTTCAAGGACAACCGGGTCACCGACCACCGGGTCAACCTGACGCTCTACAAGCTCGAGCGGGTGCTCGACGGCGAGCTCGACGAGCTGGTCGACAGGCTGCTGGGCGACGAGCGCGACCGGCAGATCGAAGCAGGCGGCCTAGCCGCAGCCGGGGGATGACCGTCGGGGCGCGCCCGGTGCGGGCGGTCCTGGCGGATCTGGCTCGCCAGCTCGGCTCGGCTGGCGAGGCCCGTTGGCTGGTGGAGCACGTGTCGGGTGCCGGGCCGGGGGCGCTGGTGCTGGCCCGGCAGGGCGCCGAGCTGCCCGGGGATGCGCTGGCCGCGCTGCACGAGCTCACCCGGCGCCGGCTTGCTGGAGAGCCGCTGCAGTACCTGCTCGGTTCGTGGCCGTTTCGCGGTGTGCAGCTGCGGGTGGATCCCCGGGTGCTGATCCCGCGGCCGGAGACCGAGGTGGTGGCGGGCTACGCCCTCGACGAGCTGGACCGGGCGGCGGCCGACGCCCCGGCGGCCTGCCCCGGCGAGCCCCTCGTGGTGGCGGATCTCGGGACGGGCTCGGGCGCTATCGCCCTGGCGCTGGCCACAGAAGGCCCCGAACGCATCGACCGCCCGCTCCAGGTGTGGGCTACCGATGCATCGCCGGCGGCGCTCGAGGTCGCCGGGGCCAACGAGGAAGCGGTCCGGCGCTCGGCGGCGCGCATGGCGCCGGTGCATCTGGCCGCCGGCAGCTGGTTCGACGCGCTCCCCGGGTCGCTGGCCGGCCGCCTCGCCATGGTGGTGTCCAACCCGCCATACGTGTCCGACCCCGAATGGGCCGGCCTCGACGCGACGGTCCGGGACCACGAGCCGCGCCAGGCCCTCGTCGGGGGCCCGGTCGGCACGGAGCAGCTCGACCGCCTGCTCATCGAGGCCCCGAGGTGGCTGGTGCGATGGGGGGCGCTCGTCCTCGAGGTCGCTCCGCACCAGGCTGACGGCGCCGCGCGGGCAGCCATGGTTCGCGGGTTCGACGCCGTGATGGTCCGCAGCGACCTCGCCGGCCGCCAGCGGGTCCTCGTCGCCCGCTGCCCCGCACCGCAGGACGCCCCCCGATGAACGGCGCGCCAGGGCTCGGCGCCGCCGCCGAGGCGCTGGCGGCCGGCCTGGTGGTGGCCATCCCGACGGACACCGTCTACGGGTTGGCTGTCGACCCGGTCCGCTCCGGGGCCGTCGCTGCGCTGCGCCGCCTGAAGCAGCGTCCTGATGCGGTGGCCGTCGCCGTCTTGGTATCCGACCCTGCGCAAGCCGGAGCGCTGGCCGCCGGCGGGCGGTTCGGCCGGGTCGCCCGGATCCTCGCCGAGCGGTTCTGGCCGGGCAAGCTGACCCTGGTGGTGCCCCGCAGCCCCGACCTGGCATGGGACCTGGGTGGTGACGATGCCACGGTGGGGATCCGCTGCCCCGACCACAGCGCCGTCACCGCCCTGTGCTCCTCGGTCGGCCCGGTCGCCACGACCAGCGCCAACCGTCACGGCGAGGCGCCGCTCACCACGGCTGCCGAGGTGGTGTCGACCTTCGGCCAGGCGTTGGCAGCAGTGGTCGACGGGGGGATCTGCAGCGGTGCGCCGTCCACCGTCGTCGGTCCGCCCACGACCACCGCGCCGATGTACGGCCCACCCGCATCGAGTTCGGTCCCATCGACCGTACCGTTGTCGCCCGACAGTCCGACCTCTCTCGACGCCCT
>JAJYAB010000291.1 GCA_021779775.1 Actinomycetes bacterium | reverse complement strand
TCGGTGGTCTCCGCCGGGTGTCGAAGCCCGGCCTGCGCATCTACGCCCAGGCCGATCGGATGCCCCGGGTGCTCGGGGGGCTCGGCGTGGCCGTGCTGTCGACCAGCCAGGGCCTGATGACCGACCGCGAGGCGCGCAAGCGCCGCATGGGCGGGGAGGTGCTCTGCTATGTCTGGTGACGCTGCTATGTCTGGTGAGCGGGCCCTGCTTGCAGGAGGTGGACGCTGATGTCGCGCATCGGCCGTGCCCCCATCGCCGTGCCCAGCGGCGTCACCGTCACCATCGACCGGAACGGTGTCACGGTGGCCGGTCCCCAGGGCACGTTGGCCCGGACGCTGCCCGGTGACATGTCGATCCGCCAAGAGGGGGGCTCGCTGATCGTGGAGCGGCCCAACGACGAGCGCCATAATCGAGCGCTCCACGGCCTGAGCCGTACGTTGGTCGCCAACATGGTGGCTGGAGTCACCGGGGGGTTCACCAAGGAGCTCGAGATCGTCGGCGTCGGGTACCGGGCGGCGGCCAAGGGATCCGACGGGCTCGAGCTCGCCCTCGGGTTCTCCCATCCGGTCACCGTGCAGGCCCCCGACGGGATCACGTTCGAGGTTCCCATCCCGACGCGCATCATCGTCAAGGGCATCGACAAGGAGAAGGTCGGGCAGGTGGCGGCGGATATCCGCAAGATGCGCAAGCCCGAGCCGTACAAGGGCAAAGGTGTGCGGTACGCCGGCGAGCGTGTGCTGCGCAAGGCCGGAAAGGCGGCGAAGTAATGGGCACCAGCGCCGCTGGTCGCAAGCGGGCCCTGCGCCTGCGCCGGCACCTCCGGGTGCGCAAGCGCATCGTGGGGACCACTGGACGTCCGCGCCTGGCGGTGTTCCGCTCGGCCAGGCACATCACCGCCCAGGTCATCGACGATGCCACCGGTCGCACCCTGGCTGCTGCGGCGACCGTCGAGGCCGACATGCGCACGTCCAACGGAGGCAACGTGGCGGCCGCCGAAAAGGTGGGGCGCCTGGTGGCCGAGCGGGCCAAGGCGGCCGGCGTCACCACCGTGGTCTTCGACCGCGGCGGCAACAAGTACCACGGACGGGTCGCCGCTCTGGCTGACGCCGCCCGCCGTGCAGGACTGGAGTTCTGATGCTCGACACGCAGTTCGAGGAGCGCACCATCCGGGTCAACCGGGTGGCCAAGGTGGTCAAGGGCGGCCGCCGCTTCTCCTTCACCGCCCTGATGGTCGTCGGCGACGGCGACGGTCGGGTCGGGCTCGGCTACGGCAAGGCCAAGGAAGCAGGCCTCGCCGTGCAGAAGGGGATCGAGGAAGCCCGCAAGAACATGTTCGACGTGCCACTGGCCGGCTCCACCATCGTCCACCCGATCGTCGGCGAGGCGGGTGCAGGGCGGGTCCTGCTGAAGCCTGCCGCCCCGGGAACCGGGGTGATCGCCGGAGGAGCCGCCCGAGCCATCTTGGAGATGGCGGGCATCCACGACATCCTGTGCAAGTCGCTGGGCTCCTCCAACGGCATAAACGTGGCCCACGCCACCATCGCCGGGCTGAAGTCCCTGCGCCGCCCCGAGGATGTGGCCCGCCTGCGGGGCAAGCCTGCCGACGAGGTCGTGCCGCGGGGCGTGCTGCGGGCGTACCGCGAGCGCCAGCGGGCCGCCGACCTCTTCCAGGTGGATGCATCGTGAGCGCGGCCCGCACCAGCGACGGGACACATCTGCGGGTCACCCAGGTGCGCTCGTCGATCGGCACCAAGCCCAAGCATCGCGGCACCCTTCGTGCCCTCGGGCTGCGCGGCCTGGGGGCTACCCGGGTGCTGCCGGACCGGCCAGAGATCCGCGGCATGATCGCCCGGGTGCCACACCTGGTCGAGGTGGCGGCGGCCGGCGCCGGCGAGGCCGGAGAGCAGCAGGACCGCCAGCAGGCCGCCCGCCGCGCCCATCGTGTCGCCGAGCAGCGGCACGCCGAGGAGAGGGACACCCGATGAAGCTCCACGATCTGCAGCCCGCCCCGGGCTCCAACCGCCCGAAGCGGCGCGTGGCCCGCGGCATCGGTGGCAAGGGCGGCAAGACCGCCGGCCGCGGCACCAAGGGTCAAGGGGCTCGCGACACCATCCCCGTCGGCTTCGAAGGCGGCCAGCTGCCGCTGTCGCAACGCATCCCCAAGCTCAAGGGGTTCACCAACCCGTTCCGCGTGGCGTATGCCGTCGTCAACCTCGACACCCTGGCCGGGTTTGCCGGCGACCAGGTGAGCCCCGGCACCCTCGTGGCTGCCGGCCTGGTCCGCCAGGGTGCCCTGGTTAAGGTGCTCGCCAGGGGCGAGCTGGCCCGGCCGCTGCAGGTGGAGGCCCATGCGTTCTCCGCAGCGGCACGCAGCGTCATCGAAGGCGCCGGCGGCTCGGTCCAGGTGCTCCCCCCGCCATTCGGCAACGGCCGTCCCCCGGCGCGGGGCAACGCGCTCACCAACCGGTAGCCTCGGCAGCCTGGCCGTGCCGAGGTGAGGAGGAGGGGCCGGTGCTCAGCAGTCTGAAGAACATCTTCAAGGTCCCGGACTTGCGGAACAAGGTCCTGTTCACGCTCTTGATCATCGGTCTGTACGAGATCGGGGCGAACATCATCAGCCCCTTCATCGACATCAACAAGGTGCAGGCCCTCGAGCAGCAGGCGAGGTCGGCTGGCATTCTCGGCTACCTGAACCTGTTCTCCGGTGGCGGCCTGCTGAAGATGGCCATGTTCGGGCTGGGCATCATGCCCTATATCACCAGCTCGATCATCGTGCAGCTGCTGTCGACGGTCATCCCCAAGCTCGAGGAGTGGCGCGACCAGGGTGCGGTGGGCCAGAAGAAGCTCACCCAGACCACGCGGTACCTGACCGTCGGCCTGGCCCTGCTGCAGTCGGCCGGGCTCGTCTACGTGTTCCACACGGGGGCCAGCGGGTTGCTCGGCAGCAACACCCACATCGACCTGATCACCAACTTCACCATCTGGAAGGCAGCCTCCATCTGCCTGACCCTCACCGCCGGGACGGCGTTCGTCATGTGGCTCGCCGAGCTCGTCACCCAGCGCGGCATTGGCAACGGCATGTCGATCCTGATCTTTGCCAATGTGGTGGCTGGCATCCCGGCAGGCGGGGACGCCGTGCTGGCTACCGGGGGCAGGGTCAAGTTCGGCACCATCGTGGTGCTGACGGCCGTGCTGCTCGTATCGGTGGTCATCATGGAGCAGGGCCAGCGGCGGATCCCCGTCACGTTTGCCAAGCGGGTGGTCGGTCGGCGCCAGTACGGGGGGAGCTCGACCTACATCCCCCTGAAGGTCAACCAGTCAGGGGTCATCCCGATCATCTTCGCCAGCTCGCTGCTCTACATCCCGGTGCTCGCCGCCAACCTGTTGCCATGGCAGGGGTTTCGCACCTGGGTGTCCAACGACATCCAGCCGACGAGCTTCTGGTACGTCGGGGGCTACGGCATCCTGATCTTCCTCTTCACCTTCTTCTACGTGTACGTGG
>JAJYAB010000290.1 GCA_021779775.1 Actinomycetes bacterium | reverse complement strand
GTTGGATGGCGAGGGCAGCGTCGACGTGGCGGTCCAGCGCGCCGGCGAAGCGCACCTCGGGGTCGAAACCGAAGCTGCGGGCGGCCTCGGCACAGATCTCCAGCACCCGAGCCCGCACCCCCTGCTCCGAGGCGGGCGGGGGCTCGAGCGCGAAGATGGTGGTGCGGACCTGGCGGATCGTGGCGTCGAGATCGGAGACGGCTTCCGAGATGCGTTGCCGCATCTCACCGTCGTCGGCGAAGGGCAATACCGACTGCAAAGACAACCCGGTGGCGAAAAGTCGCTGGATCACCGTGTCATGCAGGTCGCGGGCGATCCGCTCGCGGTCCGCGGCGAGGCCCAGCTCGCTGATCCGGGTATGCAGCCGGGCATTGTCCACCACGACGCCCGCTGCTGCCGCCAAAGCGACCACGAGTGCCTCGTCTGCCTCGGAGAACGCGGGGGCGCCCTGCTTCTCCGTGAGATAGAGATTCCCGATCACCTTGCCGCGGACCCGGAGCGGCACTCCGAGGAACGAGTGCATCGGTGGGTGGCCGGGGGGGAACCCGACCGAGTCGCGATGCGTCGACAGGTCCGCCAGGCGCAGGGGCTTCGGATCGAGGATCAGCAGTCCGAGGATGCCCGCTCCCTCCGGAAGGTGGCCGATGGCGTGGGCGGTGGCGTCATCGAGACCCACATGGACGAACCCGCCCAAGCCCTTTCCGGAGCGGTCGAGCACCCCCAGCGCTCCGTAGCGTGCGTCGGTCAGCGAGCAGGCCACTTCGGCAATGCGCCGCAGCAGGCCGGCAGGCTCCACTTCCGACTCCATGGTGAGCACCGCGTCGAGTAACGCCTGCAGCTGGTCCGGATCGCGGATCGCTTGGTAGGGCACCGACGTATCCTGCCATCGAAAGTTTCGGTCCGCTCGGACCGGCCGTCGGGCAGACTGGGTCCATGGCCACCCGGGTCTTCCTGCTCGACGACCATCAGGTCGTGCGCGAGGGTGTCCGCCGCCTGCTCGAGGCCGACGGGGACATCGTCGTGGTGGGCGAGGCTGCCACCGCCGGCGACGCATTGGAGCGCATCGACGCCACAACCCCGGACGTCGCAGTGCTGGACGTGCGGCTCCCCGACGGGGACGGCATCGACGTCTGCCGCCAGATCCGCTCACAACATCCCGAGGTGGCGTGCCTGGTGCTCACCTCGTTCGCCGACGACGAGGCGCTCGCCCATGCGGTCATGGCCGGGGCGGCAGGCTACGTGCTCAAGCAGATCGAGGGGAACAAGCTGGTGACAGCAGTGCGGGCTGCCGCCTCAGGGCACTCCCTCATCGACGGCGAGACCACCCGGCGGGTGCTCGACCAGCTGAGCCGGGCACACGCGGAGCGTGAGGGGATGGAACGGCTCACGCCGCGCGAGCGCGAGATCATCGAGCTCATCGCCGACGGCAAGACGAACCGGCAGATCGGGGCGGAGCTCTACCTGGCGGAGAAGACGGTGAAGAACTACGTCTCCGCCATGCTCGCCAAGCTCGGCATGGGCCGGCGCTCGGAGGCTGCCGCATACGCTGCACGCCTGGCGGAACGGCGCGCACCGGGGAGCGGGGCGCACCCGTAGACCCGCCTGGAACCTCCGGACGGGAGCCGGGGATCGGACCGAACGGCCCTACCGACCGATGCCTCCGCCGGGCCAACCTGGCAGTGGAGGTGGTATCCGATGCCTACCGTGCAAGGGCCGGATCCGGCGGGGGCCGCTCGGGATACCGGGCCCGGCAAGGCCATCTTTACGGTGGTCCGTGCGTGGGGCTTGCCCACACTGGCCGTTGTTGCCTACGTGTCGGTCGCCCGCCACGCGCGTTGCCCCGTCACGATCGTCCGCAGCTGAACGGAAGCAGGCAGCACCGCATGGGTTTCGTGCAGGACTTCACGATCCTCGACCGCCCCTACGAGTTGGTGGCGGCCGAGGTCAGAGGCGGCATTGGCGTACTCCTCGGGGCCGGCATCGAGGCGACACGAGCCGAGGGGGAGCGCCTGCGGGTCAAGGTCGCACCGGCTGGCTGGCCTGGGGTGCTCGCCAAGACCGTCGAGGTCCGCTCGGGACCGGTACGGGCCCGAGGCAACGGGCAGGTCGTCGGCTTCTCGTGGGAGGCGGCGAGGGGGGCGTCGCTGTTCCCGAGGCTCGACGCCGATCTCGAGGTCGCCCCGTTCGGCATCGGCGAGACGGTGCTCGAGATCCAGGCTCGATACGAGCCCCCCGCAGGGCCCCTCGGTCGGGGCTCCGACAGGCTTGTGCTACACCGCCTGGCGGAATCCACCGTCCGGGCCTTTCTGCACGCCATAGCGTCCAACCTTGCCGAGCAGCCGTGATCAGGGCACCCGTGATCAGGTCTGCGCCACCCCCGGACGTCATACGTGGTGGATCAGCCAGCCGACGCCCTGGTAGGCGCGCCAGCCCAGGTAGACAACCGTGGCTACCGCCATCAGCTTGAAATGCCACGGCGTCTGGCGCCGTTCGGCCAGTGGCTCACCGCAGGTGGGGCAGGCCGGCACGGCGTCGAATTCGCCGGCGTCGAATTCGCCGGCGTCGACGCTACGATGGCAGATGTCGCACCACATGGTTCCGACGGTGGCCGCCTTCGCTCCGCTCACACCGGCGGCACGCCGTGTCGCCGTTCGCTGAACGCCCGCTCGCGGCCGGTGGCCATGGCGAGCCGGGCCACCAGCTCGTGGCGGAGCCGCTCTGGCGGCACGACGACGTCCACCACCAGGTCGGAGGCCAGCCGGAGGAGGTCGACGTCCTGGAGGTACTCGGCCCTCCGCTGGGCGACGAACGCGTCGCGCTCCAGCGGATCGTCGAGCGCGGCGATCTTGTTGGCGTACACCGCGTTCACGGCCGCTTCCGGTCCCATGACGGCGATCTCTGCCCACGGAAGGGCAAGGACCGCGTCCGGCTCGAACGCCGGCCCGGCCATGGCGTACAAACCGGCGCCGTAGGCCTTGCGGACGATCACGGATATCTTCGCCACGGTTGCTTCAGCCACCGCGGTGATCATCTTCGCTCCGTGGCGGATGATCCCTTGGCGTTCGACAGCCGTGCCGATCATGAAACCCGGCACGTCCGCCAGGAACACGAGCGGCACGTTGAAGGCGTCGGCAGCCCAGATGAAACGAGCAGCCTTGTCGGACGAGTCGACGAACAGCACGCCGCCGCGCACCGCCGGATTGTTGGCCACGATCCCTATGGGGTGTCCTTCGAGCCGCGCCCACCCGACCACCAGCTCGCCGGCGAACTCGGGCTTCAGCTCGAAGAAGCTTCCGGCGTCGACCAGACTGTCGATGACGACCCGCATGTCGTAGGGCGACGTGCCGTCGGCCGGAAGGGTGTCGGCGGCGAACTGGCGGACGGGCGCCTGCGGCTCGGCCAGGGGGGGCTGGTCTCTCCAGGATCCCGGCAGGTACGACAGGTACGTCCGGGCGGCCTCGATCGCCGCCGCGTCGTCGGGCACCAGGTTGTCCCCACACCCCGACACGGT
>JAJYAB010000289.1 GCA_021779775.1 Actinomycetes bacterium | reverse complement strand
CGGGGGCCGCCCCTCGGTACGATCCACGATCATGGACGAAGTGGCGCGCCGGTGGATCGACGCATTGGCCGCACGGTTCCTTCCGCCCGCCCGACCGCTCTGACGCCCACACCGGGCGCCGGGCGGCTCACCAGGGCCGCCATCGCGTTCGATGACGGTCTCAGGTCCCCCGAAGATGGGCGGTGTCGTTGTAGCGCAGGGGGCGCCACCCGAACCGGCTCAGCTCCCACTCCGTGATCGACGCGTTCGCCGTGTGCAGGCGGAGCCGGCGTCGCCCAGGGGCAGCAGGCAGCAGCGCCAGCATGGCTGCTTCGATCACCCCGCCGTGGCACGCCACCACCACGTGCTCACCGGCGTGGCATCGTGCCAGCTCGGCCAGCCCGTCGGCCGCTCGCCGCACGAAGCCCGACCAGCTCTCCCCTCCCGGTGCGATCGGCCGGTCCGGATCCTTGTCCCAATCCGGCTCACCGAATTCGGCGGAGAATTCCGACCAGGTCAGACCGTCGGCGTCGCCGGGGTGCAGCTCGCACAACCTGCAGTCCTCGACGGTCTGCAGCCGCCCGCCACCGACTCCCGCTGCCATGATCGCCGCAGTCTGCGCCGCCCGGGGGAGGATGCTCGAGTACAGCGCCGTGCACTGGCGAAGCTCGCCGCTGGCCACCAGCCGGTCCCGCAGCGCCTCCACCTGCCGGATGCCGCCGGCACTCAGCCCGGTGCACCCCCGGGGACCCCCCACCACCCCCTGCAGGCTGCACTGGGACTCCCCGTGGCGGACGAGGACAAGCCGGGTTCCGTCCAACTGGTCAGGAACCGCGGTGCGGACCCCGGCAGGAACGCCGGAGACGAAGCCATCCTCCGCGTTCATGCCAGCTCCTCCACGAACAGCTCCAGCTGGCGCAGGTTCCGGCACTCGATCGTGTCGTCGCAGTGCACGGCGTACTCGTGGACGATGGAGTCACCGGTCCCCCAGTAGGCACGCGGCTCCGGGTTCAGCCAGAACACGTGGCGAGCCCTGCGGCGAATCTCCTGGACGACCCATGCCTGGGCCGCGTGGTAGTTGTTCCGGGCGTCACCGAGCAGCAGCACGCTCGTCCGCGGCGTGATCTCCTCTCCCCAACGCTCCCAGAAGGTGGTCAGCGCGTGGCCATAGTCGGAATGGCCGTCGATCCAGATGACGTCAGCCTCGGTGTTGATGCGGTGGACGGCAGCCGCCACGTCCTCCTGGTGGTCGAAGAACCGCGTCACCTCGTCGATGCCGTCGATGAACACGAAGCTCCGCACCTTGGAGAACTGGCCGCTGATGGCGTGCACCAGGTGCAGCGTGAACCGGGCGAACGAAGCGACTGACCCCGACACGTCGGCAATGACGATGATCTCCGGCTTCGACGGCCGCGGGTAGCGGAACCTCGGCTCCACCGGCACACCACCGGTGGAGAGCGAGTGCCGGACCGTGGCGCGGAAGTCGAGCGGGCCCTTACGGCCATGCCGCCGCTTACGGGCCAGGCGCACGGCCAGCTTGCGCGTCAGCGGGGTGATGGCCCGTCGCAGCGCGGCGAGCTCGTCGCGTGTGGCGTGCATGATGTCGATGTCCTCCGGCAGCGGCTTGCGCAGGGATTTCGCCAGCGCCGGCGCGCCACGGTCGGCCACCAGGCGCCGCCGGATCTCGTCCTCGACCTCCTGGCGGAGCCGGGCCAGGCGGGCGGCGATGTCGTCGCGGACCAGGCGCTCCTCCAACGCGGTGAGGTGCCCGCCCGGTGCCTGCGCCCGGGCCGCCTCGAGCAGCCGTTCGAGCAGCCCGTCGAGGTCGAGGTTCCGCAGCGTCCGGTAGAGATAGTAGGTGCCGCCGACTGGGCGCCCAGGCTCCATGCCGGCGAACCGGCCCACCGCCTGACGGGCCAGCGCGGTGATCTGCGCATCGTTGCCCGACTGCAGCGCCCGGAACAGCAGCTCGGCAAGCTCCTCCGGGCTGAGCCCCTGTCCCCCGCCACCCTGGCCCTTGCCGCCATCGGCCCCCCGCTCGCCGGTCCTCTCCTGGACAGGAGGGTGGTCGGCGCCGTCCTCGGTCGCGTCGATGCTGTGCTGGTCGCCCCGGATGGCGAAGTAGACCTCGAACGCCGTGTCGAAGGCCTTCCAGTGGGCAGACGACTTCACCAGGGTGGCTGCCAGCGCCCCCTTCAACGCCTGACGGTCCTCGAGCGGCACATGGTGGACGGCTTCGGCGGCGTCGATGCTCTCCGTGAGCGACACCGGCAGCCCGGCGGCTCGCAGCTCAGCGACGAACCCCGCGATGACGTCGAGCATCGGGGAGCCTGACCTGCCCCGTCAGCCGTCGGCCAAGGGGCCACTGACCAGCTCCTTGGCAGCATGGTCGATGTCGGCGCGGTACTTGAGCAGCACGTGCAGCGTGTCGACCGCCTGCTCGGCATCGATCGACTCGACACCGAGCACCACCAGGGTCCGGGCCCAGTCCAGGGTCTCCGACACCGACGGGTGCTTCTTCAGGTCCATGGTACGCAGCGACCGCACCACACGGGCCACCTGGTCGGCCAGCTCGTCGCCGATGCCGGGCACGCGGGTCAGCACGATGTCGCGCTCTCGATCGAGGCTCGGGTAGTCGAGGTGCAGGTACAGGCAGCGCCGCTTGAGCGCCTCCGACAGCTCGCGGGTGTTGTTGGAGGTGAGGAACACGAGTGGCAGTCGCTCTGCCCGGACGGTGCCCAGCTCGGGGATCGAGACTTGGTACTCCGACAGCACCTCGAGCAGCAGCGCCTCGGTCTCGAGCTCGAGCCGGTCGACCTCGTCGACGAGCAGCACCACGGGATCGGCGGACCGGATGGCTTCGAGCAGCGGGCGGGTAAGGAGGAACTCCTCGGAGAAGATGTCGTCCTCCAGGTCGTGCCACGTCGTGCCGGGGCGCCCACGCGCCTCGCCGCCGTGCTCGGCCGCACCAGCCACCTCGGCCGCACCAGCCACCTCGGCCGCACCAGCCACGTCGGCCACGTCGGCCACGATCCGCTGGGCCTGGATACGCAGCAGCTGCTTCTTGTAATTCCACTCGTAGAGCGCTTTGGACTCGTCGAGACCCTCGTAGCACTGCAGGCGGATGAGCCGGCTTCCGGTGATGCGGGCCACGGACTTCGCCAACTCGGTCTTGCCCGTCCCGGCAGGTCCCTCGACCAGCACCGGCTTCGCCAGGCGGTCCGCCAGGTGCACCACGCCGGCGATGGAATCATCAGCCAGGTACCCGGCACGGGCCAGGCGATCGCGCACGTCGGCCACCGACGTAAAGCGAGGCGGCCCGGGATCTGGGAAGCCCAGCGGCCCGAGCGCATCGATGGATGCGGGGTCGCCGGCCGCTGTGGCCCCTGACCGGGAATCCTGTGGTCTACCCGTCACCGTGTCTGCCCCTCTCCGTGGATGATGTACTTCACACACGTCAGCTCGCGCAGGCCCATCGGGCCGCGGGCGTGCAGCTTCTGCGTGGAGATGCCGATCTCCGCCCCGAAGCCGAGCT
>JAJYAB010000288.1 GCA_021779775.1 Actinomycetes bacterium | reverse complement strand
GATCGCCGCCGCGTCGTCGGGCACCAGGTTGTCCCCACACCCCGACACGGTGCAGTGCATCCGGGCACCACCCATGTCTTCGAGGCTGGCTCGCTCCCCCACCACCATCTCCGCCATGCGCGGCGACCCGAGGTACATCGACGCGTTGCCCTCCACCATGAACACCACGTCGCAGAACGCCGGGATGTACGCCCCGCCGGCAGCCGACGGGCCGAACAGGCAGCACACCTGGGGGACCCGACCCGACAGGCGGACCTGGTTGTAGAAGATCCGCCCGGCGCCCCGGCGGCCAGGGAACAGCTCGACCTGGTCCGTGATGCGAGCACCCGCAGAGTCGACGAGCCACACCACCGGCAGCTCGTGCACCAGCGCGTACTCGGTCAGCCGCACGATCTTCTCCACCGTGCGCGCTCCCCAGGACCCGGCCTTGACAGTCGGGTCGTTCGCCATGACGCACGCCGGGCGACCGTCGACGGCACCACGCCCGGTGACGACCCCGTCGGCGGGCAGTGACCCGTCGACGGCGTTGGCCAGCAGGCCGTCCTCCACGAACGACCCCGCGTCGAGCAGCAGATCGAGCCGCTCTCGGGCGGGGAGCTTGTTCTGGGCGGCCAGCTTGTCGGCGCCCAGGACTCGGTTGCCCTCCACGGCGGCGGCCAGCGCCTCCGCCATGCGGTCGGTCCCCACCGCGTCAGCCCCGGAGCCGGACGCGGATCTTGATCGGCGTCGGTCCGATGGAGAAGTGCTCGCGCAGCCGCCGCTCCAGGTAACGCACATAGGTCGCCGGAAGGCGGCGGGTGGCGAACAGCGTGAACGTCGGCGGGTCGGCCGCCCCCTGGACGCCGTATCGGATGCGTGCCCCGGGGGCGGGGTGGTCGGCTTGGAACCCGCGCAGGGCACGGTTGAGCTCCCCCGTCGGGATGCGGCGGTGGTAGGCCTCGGTGGCCGTGCGCAGCGCCGGCAGCAGGCGA
This sequence comes from Actinomycetes bacterium, assembly GCA_021779775.1. Lineage (GTDB taxonomy): Bacteria > Actinomycetota > Acidimicrobiia > Acidimicrobiales > UBA8190 > JAJYAB01. The sequence continues at coordinate 2,544 of JAJYAB010000288.1, read as the reverse complement.
TGCACCCCCAGGCCGGTCCGGGCGCTCACCTTCAGGACCGGAGACTCGCCGAGGAAGGCCAGCCGGTCCTCGACGTCGGCCAGGATCTGGGGCCGGTCTCCGGTTGCCACCAGCTCCCACTTGTTCAGCACGACGACCACCGGGCTGCCAGACGCTCCGATGCGCTCGGCAAGCCGCTGGTCCTGGTGGGTGACCCCTTCGGTGGCATCGATCACCAGCAGCACGATGTCGGCACCGTCGAGGGCGCCGAGGGCACGGACCATGGCGAAGTACTCGGTCCCGTCCTCCGTCCGAGACTTACGCCGCATGCCGGCCGTGTCGACGAACCGGACCGGGCCGTCGGGAGTGGCGACCACGGTGTCAATGGCGTCACGGGTCGTGCCGGGCATGTCGTGGACGACAGATCGCTCATCCCCGAGCAGGCGGTTGAACAAGGTCGACTTCCCGACGTTGGGCCGGCCGACGAGGGCGATGCGCGGCTCGTCGAGCGGGCCGGTCCCCGAAGCGTCCAGACTGTCGTTGGCTCCTGGCATGGCACTGTCAGCCTGGTGCTCCGCTGCAGGGTTGGCGGTGGCCGGCATGCGCGCGACGATCTCGTCGAGCAGGTCGCCGGTGCCCCGCCCGTGGAGCGCGCTCACCATCCACGGATCGCCCAGTCCGAGCGAGACCAGCTCCCACGCCTGGGCCTCGCGCGGCGCGTTGTCCACCTTATTGGCCACCAGCAGCACCGGCCGGCCCGACCGTTGCAACAGGCGTGCGACGTCCTCGTCCTCGGTGGTCGCTCCGACCGTCACGTCGACCACCTGCAGGACGAGGTCGGCAGCGGCGATGGCCCGCTCCGCCTGGTCGGACACCTTGGCGTCGAGCACGGTCCCGGATCCGAGCCAACCTCCGGTGTCGACCACCACGAACCGCTGCCCGTTCCATTCGGCCTCCAGCTCGAGGCGGTCACGGGTGACGCCCGGGTGCTCCTCCACCACGGCGACGCGCCGCCCGACGAAGCGGTTGACGAGGGTCGACTTGCCGACGTTGGGACGCCCGGCAATCGCGACGACACCGAGCCGGTCGGTGGCCCCACCCCCAGGCTGCGAGCGAGCGGGGATCATGGCTGCCCGGCCAGGGCCCGCCGCAGGGAGGCACCGTCGGTGCCGACGACCTCCACGGGCAACGGCAGGTCGCCGACGCCGAGGTCGTCGAGGAACCGGCCCTCGGACAGGCAGACGTCGGGCAGCAGGTACCGACCGCCTGACGGCTGGTCGGACAGGGCGCGTGCCAGATCTGCTCCGGTGAGGAGGCCGGCGACAGCGATGTTCCCCCCGAAGTGGTCGTTATGCACTGGGAGCAGGCGGATGCCCGCGTCAGGGCCGTACATCTGCTCGATCAGGGGACCGAGGACACGGGCGCCGTACTCGCCGGTCAGGATCGTGACCGGGCCGCTCGTGTCTGGGCGGTCGCGCGCTGATCGATGTGGCGCCGCGCCGAGGGACACGGGCACCGACCGGGGTGCCCGGTACCCGGCGGCCGGCGCACCGTCGACCCAGGCGAAGAACCCTGGCTTCACGCCGAAAGCCATCTCGTCGCCACCAGCCAGGGCGCCGGCGAAAGCCCGGGCCATGCCGACCCCGTTCTCGTGCTGGGGGAAGCCGTCGTAGGACTCGGCATCCGGGAACGACCGCCCGGCAAGCAGGTAGTACTCGTCGGCGGCATGCACCAGGCGCCGACCGACGGCGGAGCGGAAGGCGCCCTGCCACTGCTCCACGAGATCGACGACCGCTTCAGCCTCGGATGGCGAGTGGGGTCGCATGGCGGCTTCGGTGGAGAACCGGCTCACCCCGAGGGGCACGCAAGCGGCCGAAGCCAGCTCCGGGAACCGGTCGAGGATGCCCGCCAGGGTCTGGTCGAGGACCGCGCCGTCGTTCACTCCCGGGCAGACGACGATCTGGCCGTGGACCTCGACGCCGGCGTCCAGCAGGGCCCGCAGCCAACGCAGGCTGGTGGCCCCCCGGGGGTTACGGAGCATGACGGCCCTGCGCTCGGGGTCCGTGGCGTGGATCGACACGAAGAGTGGCGACAGCCTTTCGTTGATCACACGTTCGAGGTCGAGCTCGGTGAACCGGGTCAGCGTCGTGAAGTTGCCGTACAGGAACGAGAGGCGGTAGTCGTCGTCTTTCAGGTACAGGGACCGGCGCAGGCCCGTCATCGCTTCTCGTCCGATACTGGAGACCTTTTCGACGAACAGCGCCAGCCGCTGGACCTCCAGCCGTCGACGCTGGGGAACGTCGAGGTAGCTGCCGCGCCGGGACAGACCGTTCTGACCATCGGCCCGGCGGGCGGACTGTGGCTCAAGGCGAATTATTATGGCGCCGGTGTGACCGCCATTCACCCCGGCATGACCGGCCGTTTTACCCCCGCGAACGGCATGCCGCCGGTGATGGTCAGATGGTGCTTTACCGGATCACGCAGATCGGGCTTGGGCACCGGGTTCGCCCGCAGGACCGGCAACGCCGCTGGCAGCTCCCGGTGCAGGCGTGGCTCTTGGGTGTA
>JAJYAB010000287.1 GCA_021779775.1 Actinomycetes bacterium | reverse complement strand
CCGTGGACCAGACCTCGGGAGGATCGTCGTCGAAGATCTGGCCAGCCACCAGCTCGCACGACATCAGCTGCAGCGCAGGCATGTCCGCGGGGAACGTGTGCTCCAGCAATCGTGACCGCACACGCGGGTCCGTGAGGTCCCGTTCGGGGTCGTCCCATCCCTCGCCAAACAGGAACAGCAATCGCTCAGGATCCATAGCGGCGAACCTAGCGTCCGACGGATGGTCGGGGCTCGCGTCGACCTCAGCGCTCGGGGGCGATCAGGGTCGTTCGTCTACCTCAGTCACGTACTCCCAGTCAACGTAGTCGTGACGCTTGATGATGACCGGGGTCTGTTGCGCATTGGACAACTCGCGGGCATAGGTCTCCGCTGCGGCGGCGCCAGTCAGGTCACGCGTCTCGATCTCGACGTCGCCGGGTCGCGAGAACCGGTACAACCAGGTCCTGCCTACAGACGGTTCGGTGCCGCTCATATCCAGACGATATCGGAGCCTCGCCGAGATATTCGGTTGGGTCGAGCCAGTACGGTTGGGTCGAGCCAGTACGGTTGGGTGGCGATGGCTGCCGGGGTGGTGAGGGTTCTGGTGATGGCACCGCATCTCGGGTCCGACCTCGCCTATGTCGCCGAGGTCGACGCTCGAGTCGAGGTGCTCGACGGGAACCAGGCGTTTCGCGCCGAGCTGGTCGAACAGGGCTGCGCCTCGGGGCCGGTACCTTCGGGTGCGCCGCCGAACGTCGAACGAGACCGGCTCTTGGCCGAGGCAGAGGTGCTATTGGTGGGGTTTCCCGTCCCGCCACGGTTGGCTGACCGCGCCACGTCACTTCGTTGGGCGCACCATACCCAGGCAGGCGTGTCCAACCTGGTCACGTCCGACCTGTGGGCGTCGTCTGTGCCGCTCACGTCGAGCCGGGGCGCGGTGGGGGCCACCGCCATCGCCGAGTACGCCTTAGCCGGGGTCTTTCATTTCGCCCGTGGCCTGCATGCGGCCACCCGCCAAGCGGGCGGCCGCGCGCTCAGCCGCGGCAGCTACGACATGACCACAGTGGCGGGCACGACGATCGGCATCGTGGGCCTTGGCGGCATCGGCCAGGAGGTCGCCCGGCTGGCGCGAGCCGTTGGGATGCGCGTCGTCGCCACCCGCCGGTCGGTCACCGAAGCCCAGGCAGACGTCCAGGGCGCCGACGTGGTCCTCCCCGCGTCCCAGCTGCTCGACATGGTCGCCCAGAGCGATTTCGTCGTCGTCTGCTCCCAGCTCACACCCGAGACCCACCGGATGATCGACGATCAGGTCTTCGCTGCCATGAAGACCGGCTCGGTGCTGATCAACATCGCCCGGGGGGAGGAGGTCGACGAGCAGGCGCTGGTCGGCGCGATCACGTCGGGGCACCTGCGCGGCGCCCTGCTCGACGTCTACGACGGCGAGCTCGCCGGTACGCCGCCCCGCCAGGAGCTTCTCGACCTTCCCGAGATCGTTCTGACGCCCCACATCTCTGCGTCCGGCGATGCCGCCGGCACCCAACCGGTAAAGCGGCTCTTCGCCGACAACCTGCGGCGCTTCCTCAGCGGCGAGCCGTTGAGGAACCTCGTCGACCGCGACCGCGGGTACTAACCGGCCGAGCGTTGGTAGCCAGCGAGATCCACGAAGGACCCGGCCGTCGCCAGCCGCCCGCTCCGATGACGACCATGGGTTGGTACGGGCGGATCCCGGCGGGGCCGTCCGGGCCCGCCGGGGTGCCGTGGGGGGTGGGGCGCTCGGATACGGTGGTCCGACCGTGGCTGAACCCGTGACGACCGACGACGACCCCCGGGCGCTCGAGCCCCCCCGCACCCCGCAGGTGCCGGACCGGCCGTCGGACCTGCTCGACGGGCTGACGGCACGGTGGTCGGCGTGGTGGGAGGCGAACGGCACCTACCGGTTCGACGCTCGGGCGCCGCGGGAGAAGGTGTTCGCCATCGACACCCCGCCGCCGACCGTGTCGGGGTCGCTGCACGTGGGCCACGTCTTCTCCTACACCCACACCGACACGGTGGCCCGCTACCGGCGGATGCGCGGGGACGCCGTGTTCTACCCGATGGGATGGGACGACAACGGGCTGCCGACCGAGCGGCGGGTGCAGAACTACTTCGGGGTGCGCTGCGACCCGAGCGTGGCCTACGACGCAGGCTTCGTGCCGCCGGAGCAGCCGGCCAAGGAGCCGCTGGCGGTATCGCGGCCGAACTTCGTCGAGCTGTGCACGACGCTGGCGGCCGAAGACGAGCAGGCCTTCCAGGCGCTGTGGCGGGCCCTGGGGCTGTCGGTCGACTGGGAGCGCACCTACGCCACCATCGACGACACGGCCCGGCGGGCGGCGCAGCGGGCGTTCTTGCGGATGCTGGCCGCCAGGCATGTCTACTCGGTGGAGGCGCCTACGCCGTGGGACGTCGACTACCAGACGGCGGTGTCCCAGGCGGAGATGGAGGACCGCGAGCTGGCCGGCGCGTACCACCGGCTGCGGTTCGATCTGGCCGGCGGGGCCGGGGCGGAGGCGGTGGAGATCGCCACCACCCGGCCCGAGCTGCTCCCGGCGTGCGTGGCGCTGGTGGTGCACCCCGACGACGGGCGGTATGCGCCGGTGGTGGGCCGCCAGGCGGTCACCCCGCTGTTCGGAGTGCGGGTGCCGGTGGTGACGCACCCGCTGGCCGACCCCGACAAGGGGACGGGCATGGCGATGATCTGCACGTTCGGGGACACCACCGACGTCACCTGGTGGCGCGAGCTGGGGCTCGCCACCCGGACCGTCGTGGGGCGCCAGGGCCGGCTGCTGCCGGTGACGTTCGGCGAACCGGGCTGGGAGTCCGACACGCCCGAGGCGGCCGGCGCGACCTACGGGGAGCTGGCCGGGCGGACCGTGAAGCAGGCGCAGAAGCGGATCGTCGAGCTGCTCGGCGAGTCGGGGCACCTGGTGGGGGCGCCCGAGCCGATCGTGCATCCGGTGAAGTTCTACGAGCGGGGCGACCGCCCGCTGGAGATCGTGTCGAGCCGGCAGTGGTACGTGCGGACGCTGCCGCTGCGCCAGCGGCTCATGGAGGCCGGACGGGCGCTGCGGTGGCACCCGCCACACATGGTCCACCGGTACGAGGCGTGGGTGGAGGGGCTGAACGGGGACTGGAACATCAGCCGGCAGCGGTTTTTCGGGGTGCCGTTCCCCGTGTGGTACCCGCTGGACGGCGAGGGGGTCCCCGACCACGACCGGCCGCTGGTGGCCGGCGAGGGAAGGCTGCCGGTCGACCCGTCGTCGGACGTCCCCGACGGGTATACGCAGGAGCAGCGGGGGCGCCCCGGGGGGTTCGTCGGGGATCCGGACGTGATGGACACGTGGGCCACGTCGTCGCTCACGCCCCAGATCGCCGGCCGGTGGGAGGACGACCCGGAGCTGTTCGCCAAGGTGTTCCCGATGCACCTGCGGCCCCAGGGGCACGACATCATCCGGACCTGGTTGTTCTCCACGATGGTGCGCTCCGAGCTGGAGCACGGGG
>JAJYAB010000286.1 GCA_021779775.1 Actinomycetes bacterium | reverse complement strand
CGCATCACCCGGGTGAACAGGACGTGAGCCAAAGGCGCGAGGGCCATCGCCGTGCCCGGATGGCCAGAGTTGGCCTGCTGGGGCGCGTCCATGGCCAGTCCCCGGACGACGTTGATCCCGAGTTGCTCGAGCTCGTGGTCGGTCACGATGAGAACCGTACCCCGTCGACCCCGCCACAATCGTCCGGGTTGGCGTCCGGGTTGGCGTCCGGGTGGGCCAGCGGATCGGTGACAGGCGGATCGGTGAACAGCACGACCGACGCGGTCAGCCCATGAACGAAATTCCGGCCGCCGACCGGCCCGAGCTCGCCGGAGGCAAAGCACCCGGCGAGCGGTACGGTGCCCACCTGCTCCGCCACGACCGTGACGTCATGGTGCGGCTCGGCGAAGAGCCGGGTGCCGCGCCCGTTGCAGGTGAAGAGGAGGGCCCCGTCAGCTCGGGCGTCTCGCAGCGCGCCATGCAAGTCCTCGTGGGCGGTGTGGGCGTCGCGCAGGTGGAATTGGACGGTGGTGCCGACAGGGACAGCGTCGCTGACGGCGATCGCACCGTTGCTGCGGTCTCCCCCAAGCACCGATCGCATGAGGAAGTCCCCGCGCCCGAGCTCGGCACGATGCTCGTCGACCACACGCCCGAGGTGCAGCCCCCCATGCTCGAGCACATCCACCTCCCGCGCGGTGAGGGTGGTGCTCGCGTGCTCCACCAGGCGGGCCAGGGCGGGGGTGCCGGCCATCTCGAAGATGATGTTGTCGCGGGCGCGAGTGACGACCAGCGGCTGGCCGAAAGCCCGACAACCCTGGGACACGACGGTGCGGACATCGGCTCCGGGACCGAGGACCACACCCACGGCACCCGAGTGGCGGACCACCGGGCCGACGCTCATCCGGTTCCCTCCGGGACCGGCGGCTCCTGAGGCCATGGCGCCGGTCACGGGAATGCCCGGATGGCGGACCTCCATCCATTCGAGGAAGGCCCCGGCGGCGAAGCTGAAGGGGTCAGCGAGCAGGATGAGGCACTGCGGCTCGAAGGCGAGCGGGTCCGGCCACCCTGTCACGGTCAGCCCGTCAGGACTGGCCGTGGTCTGCAGGACGACAGGCAGCAGCGGACCGGTGCGGGCGGCGAACACCGACACGGCCGGGGTGCGCTCCACTTCGCGGTGCGGGCCGACGACCGACTCTGCGGCACAGCCGATCACTGCCGTCGGCGCCAGGATCGACTCGATGGCCGCCGCCGCGGCCTCGAGCGCGCCGGCATGCGCGGTAGTGACGAAGACCATCACCAGGTCGGGACAGGCACCGATCTGCTCGAGCACTGAGCCGGCTGCCTCGCCCACGGCGTGCGCCGTCACCGGGTGCTCGCTCATCGCAGCGGCGAAGGGCATGGTGGCGACCCTACCCGTGACCAGAAGCCAGAACCGGCCGGCACGCAGCTGTTGGCTACCGTGGCAGCCATCGCTACCGTGGCAGCCATGAGCGGATCGAGCGGACGGCGGATGCAGGTGCCCCCGAACTGCGACCTGACGCTCGGCATGGTCTGCATCGACAAGTCGGAGCCAGGTCGCACCGTCTGGAGGATGCCGGCCGACGAGCGGTTCGCCAACCCCGCAGGGGTCCTGCAGGGAGGGTTCCTCGCTGCATGTTGCGACTCGGCCATGGGAGCGGCGTCGGTCACCTGGGGGCAAGGGCGCCGGGTGCGCAGCGCCAACGCGGAGATGAAGGTCAGCTTCCTCGCGCCGGCCCGGCCCGGCGGGTTCCTCACCTGCACCGCCCACGTCGTCGCCGGCGGCCGTCGGGTCGCGTTCGTAGAGGCGGAGGTCGTCGACGACGACGGGCGGACGGTCGCGCGGGCGAGCTCGACGTACATCCTGACGCCGCGCAGCTGAGCCCCTTCGGCGGGCCGTGTCGCGGCGGCGGGCCGTGTCGCGGCGACAGGCCGTGTTGCGGCGACGCCCGTCCAAAGGCGAGGATTGGCCGTCAGGCGGGTAGACCACGCCCGAACGCAGGGTCCCGGTGCATCTAGGCTCTGGAGGCGCTGCAGAGCGGAAGAGGACGAGCGTGACGGCACGTGGCAAGGCGAAGGGCGCGAAGAGCGGCGGACTCCCGGCGGTTGGCCGGGAGCTCGCCGACCTCGTCGTCGAGTATGCCAAGCAGGAGACCTTCGGGCCGCTGAAGAGCCTGGGCAGGTTCCTGGCGTTCGGGGTGGCGGGTTCGATCGCCCTGGCGATCGGGTCGGTGCTGTTGGCGCTGGCGGTGCTGCGGGTGCTCCAGGAGGAGACCGGTTCGACCTTCACCGGGCACCTGTCGTGGTTGCCGTACTGCATCACGGCGGCGGCGGCGACGGTCGCCGCCGGGCTGACGGCGACGCGGATTGCCAAGGGGCCGGCCCGCCGGCGGCCGGCACGTGCGGGAAGGAAGGCGGTATGAGCCCGGGAAAGATCACCCGTGACGACCTGGAGGCGAAGCTCCGGGAGATCTCCGGGGAGCTGGACGACACCGTCGACGACGTCAAGCCCAAGGTGATGGCGGGAGCAGTGGCCGCTGCGGTGGCCTGCTGCCTCGCGGCCTACCTGCTGGGCCGCCGGGGTGGTCGCAAGCGCTCAGCGGTCGTCGAGATCCGACGCGTCTGACATGGTCGACCGGTTCGTCGATCTGCTGCTCGCCAGGTCCCTGCGGCGGGCGTGGCGGGGCCAGCCGGTCTGGCTGGCCGTCGGTGCCGCGGCATGGCTCGTCCGGCGTTCGCGCCGGAACGACAGGGCGTTGCTGTGGAGCGGAACGGTGGCGGAAGGGCAACGGCTCGTGGTCACCACCAGCGGATCGGGCGATGTCCGGCCGGGCCGGCTCCGGCAGCGGACTACGGGGCCCGGCGACGCCGGGAGCTCTTGAGGCGATGACCGGCGGGGCGCCGTCGCCCCGGGGCCCGTTGACTGCCGGGGAGCGGGTGCTCCTCGTCGATCCGAAGCAGCGGCGGTACCTGGTGACGCTCCGGACCGGAGGGTCGTTCCACACGCACTCGGGCATCGTCGACCACGACGACATCATCGGGGACGGCGAAGGGCGCGCCGTTGCCGGCTCGACCGGCCGCCGGTTCGTCGTCCTCCGCCCGACCTTGGCCGATGTGGTGTTGAAGATGCCGCGTGGCGCCCAGGTGATCTACCCCAAGGATCTCGGGGCGATCCTGCTGGCTGCGGACATCGGTCCGGACATGCGGGTGCTGGAGGCCGGGGTCGGATCGGGGGCCCTGTCGATGGCCATGCTCCGAGCGGGAGCGGACGTGACGGGATATGAGCTGCGGGAGGACTTCGCCGCTCACGCCCGGTCCAACGTCACCGACTGGACCGGGGCGGCAGCCCGCTATCGGATCGAGCTGCGTGACGTCTACGAAGGGATCGACGAGATCGAGGGCAACCTGGGTTCGCTGGATGCACCGGACCAGCTGCGTCCCACCTACGAACTCTGGACGATCCGCCGCGAATCATGGCTGCCGCCGTTTCCGCTGACGAGGCGATATGAGCGCAACCGAGAAGGC
>JAJYAB010000285.1 GCA_021779775.1 Actinomycetes bacterium | reverse complement strand
GGCGCCACCAGGCCGACCAGCTGGCCGTCGTGCTCGGCGCACTCGCCGATGGCATGGACACCCGGGGCCGACGTGGCCAGAGCGTCGTCGACCAGGACTCCCCGGTCGACGTCGATGCCCGACGCCACGGCCGCCTCGATCCTGGGGCGGACCCCGATGGTGAAGACGACGGAGTCAGCCGGCAGGACGCGCCCATCGTCCAGCACGACGGCCTCAGCCCGGGCATCGCGGTGCAAGATGGTCTCCACACGCACGGTCACCACCGCGATGCCCGACGCCTCGACGGCCCGGCGGACGAAGGCACCGGCCACCGCGTCGACCTGGGCGTTGAGCAGCGTGTCGTACGGGTGGACCACCGCCACGCGGTGGCCAAGGTCGTGCAGCACCTTGGCCACTTCCAGCCCGAGCAGGCCAGCACCGACCACCACCATGTGCCGCGGGGGCCCGATGCCTACGGCATCGGTCCGCAAGGCGAGACAGTCTTCCATGGTGCGGAAGGTGTGCACGCCCCCGACGATGGCCCCCTTGCCGTGGCGCAGCCCGGCGACCGGCGGCACGACAGCTCGGCTGCCCGTCGCCAGGACAGCGACGTCGTAGCCGATCCGCTCACCGTTGCCGATGTCGGCCTGCCGGGCGCTGGTGTCGAGACGCCGCACCCACCGGCCGCTGGCCAACCGGATTCCCTGCTCGGCATACCATGCCGGATCCTTGGACGACACGTCCCCCGGGGACGTCCCGGCGAGGACATGCGACAACAGGATCCGGTTGTAGGCGACTCCGGGCTCTTCGCCGACGACGGTCACGTCGAACGACCCCAACGCGTCGCGCACTGCCAATTCGTCGAGCAGGCGGTCCGCCGCCATTCCATTTCCGACGACCAGCAGCCGAGTCCGCCGGCGGCCGCGTGCCCGCACACCCGGTGCCGGCGGGGCTGCGGTCAACATCTGGTCGCCTCGGCCACCGTGACCTGTACGGCACAGACCTTGAACTCCGGCATCCGGCTGGTCGGATCGAGCGCAGGATTGGTCAGCAGGTTGGCTGCCTGGCGGCCTCCCCAGTGGAACGGGGCGAAGACCGTGTCGGTACGGATGTCCGGGTCGACCACCGTCGAGAAGGTGACCGTGCCGCGGCGGCTCTCGACCACGACCCGCCCCTCGCCAGCCAGCCCGATGCACCGGGCCAGCTGCGGATGGATCTGCAGCAGCGGCTCGGGGCGCGACGCCGCCAGGCGGGGGACCATGCGGGTCTGGGCACCGGAGTTGTAGTGCTCCATGAGGCGCCCGGTGGTGAAGTAGTACGGGTAGCGGGCGTCGGGGTGCTCGGCCGCAGGCCGGTAGCGGACCGGCACGAGCCGGGCCCGACCGTCGGGGTGGGCAAACCGGTCGCCGAACAGGCGGGGCGTCCCGAGATGTGCCCGATCCGGGCACGGCCAGAAGATCCCCCCGGTCGCGTCGAGCCGCTCGTAGGTGATGCCGCTGTAGTCCGCCCGGCCTCCGGCACTGACGGCTGCCAGCTCGTCGAAGACCGCTTCGGGGCTGCGAGCGCCGAACCGGTCGCCGTGGCCCAGGCGATCGGCGAGCGCGCAGAGCACGTCGAGGTCACTGCGAACCTCCGGCGGTGGCGCCACGGCCCGCCGGCGCCGGATGACCCGACCTTCCAGGTTCGTCATGGTGCCGTCTTCCTCGGCCCACTGGGTGACCGGCAGGACGATGTCGGCGCGCTCGACGGTGTCGTTGGAGAAGGCGTCGAGGACCGCCAAGCACTCCAGCCGGGCGAGGCCTTCGGCGACCTTGGCGGAGTCCGGCGAGGCCACGACCACGTTCGAGCCGGCGACCAGCAGCGCCCGGACCCCATGGTCGGTCCCGAGCGAGCCGAGCATCTCGGCGGCGGTGAGGCCCCTGCCTGGGAGCGACGCCGCCGGGACACCCCACGCCGCGGCAACTGCCTCCCGATCGCCAGCATCCTCGATCAGGCGGTACCCGGGGAGCTGGTCCGCTTTCTGGCCGTGCTCACGTCCCCCCTGCCCGTTGCCCTGACCGGTGAGGCAGCCGTAGCCGCTGGACGGACGCCCGATCTTGCCGAGCGCCAGCATCAGGTTGATGAAGGCGAGGACGGTGTCGACCCCCTTCGACTGCTGCTCCGGGCCGCGGCCCGACAGCAGCAGCGAGGCAGGCGCGTCAGCGAGGGCATGCACCGTCTGCTGCAGGACCCGGCGTGCCACGCCGGTGACCTGCTCGACCCGGTCAGGAGCCCAGGCGAGGACGGACCGGCGGACGTCGTCGAAGCCCACCGTGCGCCGGTCGAGGTAGTCGAAGTCGACGAGGCCGTCGGTGACAGCGAGGTGGAGCAGGCCCTGGGCGACCGCCAGGTCGGTTCCCGGCACCATCTGGAGATGCAAGTCGGCCCGGCGGGCGGTGGCAGTCCGCCGGGGGTCGGCGACGATCATCGTGCCGCCCCGGGCCCGCTGCTCGTCGAACCACTGCCCGATCGGCGGCATGGACTGCACCCAATTCGATCCCCAGACCAGCACCGTGTCTGCCTGCGCGATGTCGGACACCGGGAACGGCAGACCCCGGTCGATGCCGAGCGCCGCATTGGCCGCCGCCGCCGCCGACGACATGCAGAACCGCCCGTTGTAGTCGATGTTGGCGGTCCGAAGCGCAACGCGCGCGAACTTGCCGAGCAGGTAGGCCTTCTCGTTGGTGAGCGCGCCGCTGCCGAACACCCCGACGCCGTCGTTGCCGAAGCGGGTCTGCACACGAGCCAGGCGCTCGGCGAGCTCGTCCAGCGCGCTCTGCCACGTGGCCCGGCGCAGCTGTCCGTTGGCACCGCGGACCCGGGGATAACGCAAGCGCTCTGCGCTGGCGAGCAGGTCACCCGCCGTCCATCCCTTCACGCACATCTGGCCGCGGCTGACGGGTGAGGCGACGTCGCCGGCCACATCGACGCGCCGGCCATTGCCGCTGGAAGCCAGCCGCATGCCGCATTGGAGCGCGCAGTAGGGGCAGTGGGTCGCCGTCTCAGCCACGTCGAGCACCGGCCAAGACCTCGACCCGGCCATCGCGTGCTCGGGCCGGCCACACCGGCAATCCCACAGCCTCGTCGTCGAGGCACCGTCCGGTGCGGAGGTCGAAGCGATGCTTGTACATGGGCGACGCCACGTAGACCCTCTCCCCCGAGGATCCGACAAGCCCCCGGGCGATGACGTTGGCCCCGCAGAACGGGTCGTGGTTGCCCACGGCACGCACCTCGTCGTGAGCAGTGGGGTCGGCCGGGGTGGTGCCGGCGAGCCGGAACACGGCAACCTGGTGGCCGTCGACCAGCACTGCAGCGCCACGGTCGAGATCGAGCTCGGTCAAGCTACAGACATCCACCCATGCTCCGGTGCCACCGCATGGCAGCCCCGTGTCGACAAGTGGCGTGTCGACAAGTGCCGTGTCGCCAGGTGACGTCGCCAAGGTCATGCCCGGCTCCCCGCCAGCGCCACGCGCTCGCCTGGCCGCGCCGGGCGAGGCTGGTCGCGTTC
>JAJYAB010000011.1 GCA_021779775.1 Actinomycetes bacterium | reverse complement strand
CGGGTACTGGAGCCCCCCTCGAGGACTCGGGCTGCTCACACCTCCAACATAGTCCGGTCAGATGAATAACCCCTTGTCGACTATGTCCTGACCGTGGCGGTGTCGATCGCCGCGGGGGTGGCGGCACTGGTGTCTGCATTTCCCAGCCTCAGCCCCGCCGCCCTCCCCATCGCGCTCGGCATCCTGGCGTTGCTGACCGCTCTCAACCTGCGAGGCATAGCCACCAGCGCCAGAACCTTCCTATTGCCCACCGCTGTCTTCGTCATCGGCATCTACGTGGTGATCGTTGCCGGAATAGCACGGTCGCACTCGGCTGTGAATGCCGGCTACCACCCCGTGGTGCTGCCCAAGGTCGCCGCCGCGGTCGGGGTACTCATCCTGCTCAAGGCGTTCGCCAACGGCCTGAGTGCGCTCACCGGGGTCGAGGCCATCGCCAACGACGTGCCGGCCTTTCGGGCCCCGAAGGCGCGCAGGGCCATGCGAACCGAACTTCTGCTCGGCGGCATCCTCGGCACCATGCTGTTGGGCCTGGCATTCCTCACCGTCCGGTTCCACATCGGTCCCGTCGCCAGTCAGACGGTGCTCAGCCAGATCACCAGAGCATCCGTCGGTCCAGGCCCCATCTACTACGTGATCGACTTGTCCACCACGGTGATCCTGGCCCTGGCGGCCAATACCTCGTTCGGCGGGCTCCCGGTGTTGGCCAGCCTGCTCGCCCGCGACAATCTGGTGCCTCACGTGTTCGGGCTCCGGGCCGACCGTCCTGTCTACCGCTACGGAGTCGTTGTACTGGCGATACTGGCCGGCCTTCTTCTGATCGCGGTCAACACCAACACCAACGCTCTCATCCCGCTCTACGCCATCGGGGTGTTCACCGGATTCACCCTGGCTCAGGGTGGGCTGGTCCGGCACTGGGTAGGCACGAGACCGAAACGGTGGTGGGCTCGAGCGTCGCTGAACGGGACGGGTGCGGTCATGACCGCAGTGGCCACCGTCATCTTTCTGGTCACCAAGTTCTCGTCGGGTGCGTGGGTGGTGGTGATCGCCATCCCCGGGCTCATCCTGCTGTTCTCCCGTATCTCCAAGTACTACATCGACGCCGAAAAGGAGATGAGCCTGGGATCTCTCGCCACGAAACCAAGAGTCCACAAGAGCCTGGTGGTGGTGACGGTCACCGGCGTGTCCCGCATGACCGAAACATCCTTGAGCTCGGCACGGTCACTCAGCGATGAGGTAGTCGCGGTGAGCGTCCAGTTCGACAAGGTGCGGGCAGCAACCTTGCGGGCAGAGTGGGACCGCTGGGACCCCGGCGTTGACTTGGTCATCCTCCATGCAGCCAACCATTCCATTGCGACGCCGATGCTCAGCTTCCTCGGCTCGCCCGAGATCCGGGCACGCGGACAGCTACTGGTCCTGATCCCCGAGGTGGAGCCACGCAAGTGGCGGCATCGTCTCTTGCAGAATCAGCGCGATGTGATCCTTGCCAACGTCTTGCACCGGCGCACCGACGTGATTGTGGCCAGGGTGCCGTTCCGTCTCCGCCAGGACTAGCTGATGGCCTCCAGGACGTTCCCCGTAGATGCCGCAGAGAGTGCCGGGTCCGGATCTCTCCCTCGACGTCCACCCAGTCGTCGGTGGTATCAAGCGTCGCGAGTGCCTCCTGGTCGCACACGCGGCCACGCTGTTCAATGCCTTTGCCCGGGTCACGGTCAGACCTCGGCGACAGCGGCGAGGCCAACATGATCCGGACACGAACCGAGAGGCGGACGCGCTCTCCTTTTCAACTCCGCTCGAGAAAGGAATGACCAGATGGAGGTATCGGTTGGGTTACCGGTGGTGTCCACGCATTTCGACGACGAGGTCGTTGTCAGCGAGCCGTCGGCTGAGATCTCGAGCACCAAGGAACAGGGCTATTTCGCCGCGGATACCCGGTTCGTCTCGGGCTACCGGCTCAAGCTCGGTGGCATTCGTCCGATCCTGCTCAACGGCGTGGCCACCCGGCCTCACTCGGCGCGCTTCGAGTTCACCAATCCCACACTCGTCGGCACCGACGGCAATGACGTCCCCGAGCACTCACTCCACCTGCGTCTCGATCGGACTGTCGGCCCCGGCGTCCACGAGGACTACGACCTCACCAATCAGAGCCGCCAGACGGTCGCGGTCGACCTCGAGGTGAGCGTCGAGTCCGACTTCGCCGACCTCTTCGACGTGAAGGCCCACCGACGAATCAGGCGAGGCTCCGCCCACACCCTTTGCGACGAGAGGAGGAACCGAATCACGACCCGCTACGCCAACGGTGGGTTCGAGCGCTCGCTCGTTCTCGAGGTCTCCAAGAACGACTCTCCACCCGAGTTCGCCAATGGGGGAATCCTGTTTCGGATCGAGCTGGCGCCGGCCAGCTCGTGGCACTGCTGTCTGTGGTGGATGCCGGTGATCGACAGGAAGGAGCGCCGAATCACTCGCCCGTGCCACCAGCTCCTCGAGGCCGATTCCCAGCACGAGGTCGCCAGACTGCGTTGGGTCGAGCAGGCGACCATCTTCGAGACCTCGAACCCTGGGGTGACGGTTGCCCTGCGCCAGGCCGTCGACGACCTCGCCGGACTGCGCCTGCACCACCATGACGACCTCGCCGGCTCTGATTCGGGAACGAACGACCTCGATGCCTGGGTGCCTGCTGCGGGCATCCCCTGGTTCGTCAGCTTGTTCGGCCGCGACGCGCTCACTGTCTCGCTCCAGACCCTCGCCGTCTCTCCCCGCTTCGCGCTTGGGAGCTTGCGAGCGCTGGCCGCCTTGCAGGCCGATGCCTATGACGACCATCGGGATATGCAGCCGGGCAAGATCGAGCACGAGGTGCGCCACGGAGAGCTTGCCGCCCTTCACCTCATTCCGCACACCCCCTACTACGGCGCCCATGAGGCGACCACGCTCTACGTGCTTGTCGCCGCCCAGGCCTGGCGCTGGCACGGGGACCGCAGCGCGCCTGGCGCTGGCACGGGGACCGCAGCGCGCTTGACGCGGTCCGGCCCAACGTCGAGCGGGCGCTCGCCTGGATTGACCGCGACGGCGACCTTGACGGCGACGGGCTCCAAGAGTACAAGACGCGGGCTCCGAACGGCTACTACAACCAGGGCTGGAAGGACTCCGGAGATGCCATCGTCATGAGCGACGGATCCCTCGCCAAGCTTCCGATCGCACTGTGCGAGCACCAAGGCCTCGTCGTGGCCGCCAAGCGGGCTTGGGCCGAGGTCGCCGAGGCCGTCTTCGGAGACCGGGACGCCGCCATCCGCCTGCGCTCGGAGGCTGATCGGCTGGCGGGCCAGATCGAAGAGCGCTTTTGGTGGGAGGACGAAGGGACTTACTACCTCGGTCTCGACGGCGACAAGGCTCCGATCGACTCGGTGGCGTCGAATCCGGGCCACCTCCTGTGGCAGCAGGCCGTCGTTCCCGACAGGGCGGCACGGGTGGTGAAACGGCTGATGGCCGAGGACATGTGGAGCGGATGGGGCATCCGCACGCTGTCGGCCGAGCACGTCGCCTACGACCCGCTCTCGTACCAACGAGGCTCAGTGTGGCCCCACGACAACGCCATCGCGGCAGCAGGCTTCCGGGCCTACGGGTTCGACGAAGAGGCAATCAAAGTCGCGGCTGGCATCTTCGACGCCACCTCGAGATTCGCCTCACAGCGCCCACCCGAGCTCTTCGCCGGATTTACCAGAGATGCCGGCTCGTTTCCCGTCCAGTACCTCGGAGCGAACGTTCCCCGAGCATGGTCATCCGGCGCGCTCATCCAGCTCGTCGTCACGCTCCTCGGCCTCGACGCCGACGCTCAGGGCGGCGTGGTGCACCTCCACCCCGCACTTCCCGAATGGATGTCAGACGTCACCCTCCGACAACTCCGGATAGGGGACGTCTCGATCGATCTCCACATCTCCAGTCGGCCCGACGGCACGCATGGCGTCGACGTGTTGGGCGGCGGCGATGACCTCGAGGTGAAGATGCTCGGGTGAGGCGGGTAAGGGCGCTGGCGTTGATCACACCATGTAGCTGATGTCCGACGCAGTGGTCGGATAGGCGTAGACCATGTCTTTGAGGTCACCGGCGCTCAGGCCCTTTCGGATGGCCAGCCCGAAGATGTTGACAACCTCTTCGGCATGGAGCCCGAACAGATGCGCGCCCAGGATGCGTTCGGTGCCGTCCTCGACCAGTGTCTTGTAGCCGGTGTGGGCAAGCGCGACGCGCCGGGACGAGTACCAGCCGGACGTATCGTCCTGGTGCACGGTGAACCGAAGGCCCCGAGCTCGTGCGGTGACCTCATCCAGACCCACCCGCGCCAACGGAGGCGTCGTGAACACCACGCTCGGGATGCCCTCATAGTTCGGCGTGTGCGTGTTCCCCTCCAACAGATTGGTGGCCACGATGCCGCCCTGCATCCCGGCCACCGGCGTGAGGGGAAGGCTGCCGCTGGCCACGGCATCGCCGGCCGCGTAGACAGCTGGATTGCTCACACTCTGGAGGTACTCGTTGACCGCGATGCCACCCTTGCCGACACGCTCGACGCCTGCCGCATCGAGGGCCAAGTCGTCGATCTCGGGCACGCGTCCCGCGGCGTGGACCACAAGATCGCAGACGATCTCGCCCTGCTCATCCCCGGATCGAGTGCGCACGACGAACTCGTCCCCCCGCTTGTCGACGGCCACAACCGTCGTGCACACCTTCACGTCGACTCCGAGATCGCGCGTGGTCGCAAGAAGGTGACCCACGAGATCAGCATCGAAGCCCTCAAGCGGGCGATCGCCGCGGTGCAAGATCTGCACCTCGGCACCGCTGTGCGCCGCGACGTGCGCGAACTCAAAGGCGATATAGCCGCCGCCGACAAAGGCGACCCGGCGCGGAAGCTCGTCCAACTCCAAGAACCCGGTACTCGTGAGGAGGTGCTCTTCTCCTGGGATGCCGAGAGGAGCATGCCGGGCCCCGGCGGCGATGACCACATGACGAGCATCGTGCGTCTCGCCATCCACCCCGAGGCTGCTCGGACCCGCGAACTGTGCACGCCCATGCACGGTCAGGATCCCGGCGTCGCGAAAGCCTGCTTCGGTCGAGGTAGGGACATTGTCGATGAAGGTCCGTTTGAAGCGCATCATGTCAAACCAGGCCATTGTTGCAGCTGGAGCTGAGAGCCCCTTCCCCTGCATGCGCCGAGTCCAGTCGACAAGCTCGGAGACGCCCACGAGCACCTTCTTCGGGTCACACCCGCGCTGCGCGCACGTGCCGCCGAAGGGACGCGAGTCAACGACCGTGACGCTCCACCCCGCCTCGCGGCACGGGTAGGCGACGCTCTGGGCGGCCGATCCCGTACCCACCACGATGAGATCGACGGTCATGATCCGAATCCGGCCAGATGAGGGCGAGCGTCAGGTCGAAGACGGCTCCGTCGGTTCAGCGTGACACGTAGCATCCCCGATCGGCGGCTGGCATGCGCCGCGAAGGTCGAAATGCGGTAGGACATTCGTCGTTCAGGGGCCACCATCTCGACCGTATACCCTTCGACGAGCTGAGACGTAGGGCGGCGCAGCGAGAGGAGTGTGCATTCGCCACCGAACCTCGGACGGGGCCTCTCCGAGCTACTCGATCGATGGCCCCACTCGCGTCCCTCAGGTAGATCGACGTGGACCTGCCGTCCACCTCGGCCGCGGCAAGGCCTGAGGGCCAGGAGGGTTGCGGGTTGGTGCGTATCGTGAGGGCAGGAGGGTTACGGCGGGTGTGTGTCGTGATCGTCGATGGGTCGACGGGAACCCTGATGCCGAATGAACCCGTGGCTCACGACTTGGCTGAGCACGCCGTGCTACCCCAGCCTTCAGTGGGGCAGCCGCGAAGACGCTCTGGCACCTGCGACGAACGAGGATTGGATCGGCGCAGTCGTCAGCCTTCTCCACTCTCATCCACAGCCCTCGCCCTGACCCTTGAGTAAGGCACTGCCCTACGCTGCGGTAGGGCTGCGTACGGCACGGAGACGCCTTCGAGACCGATGAGCGCGAAACCCCTACGTACGGCCGGTGTGGCGGCCGGATCTCGTGCGTAGGGCTGCGTAGGGCAGGGTGATCAGGAGTCGATAATCAGGTCGATAAACCCTGTGGATAACCCCGTGGGAATACGCTAAAACAGCACGAAAGCCCATGAAATCGGTGCCCAAAGACGCGAAGACTCAAAGCACAGGGTGGAGGTGAAGGGAATCGAACCCTCGGCCTCTACATTGCGAACGTAGCGCTCTGCCGACTGAGCTACACCCCCAGGGACCAACCAGGATAGCGCCCGGAGGACACCCACCGTCACGAACCAGGCGCTCCGTTGGACCATCCCCGCCACCGGACAAGCCAGCCAGCACCAGCCCCACGTTTCTGCCGAGCACGCCCGGCGGAAAGGTCAGCGGGCGGCGACCGCCCGTACGCTGCTGCTCGCCACCGGCGCGTGCTGCGGCAGGAACCGGAGCTTGGTCTGTCGCTCCAAGGCGAGGCGGCGCATGTGCACCAGCAGGGCGACATACCCGCCCAAGCAGGCCACGGCGATCGCCGACACGATGAGCAGGGGGGGGAGAGCGGCGCCGAGGATAGCCGTGCCGGCCACGGTCCCCGCCAGCCCGACGAGCACGTCACGCCGCCGCTTACAGGCTCCCGCACGGAAGTAGGGGTCGGGACGCCGATGGGTCGACCCGGGGCCGCTGACCTCGCCACGATGTCCGGCGGCATCCTGCCGTACCGCCACGTGACCACCGCGGCTGCTGACGAACGGCAGGCCGGTCGCCGGCGCCGGGGAGGGACGGCACGTCTCCAGCCGGTGCGCTGCGGGCACGAGCGACGGTCCGGCGCGTTGGAGGACCCCGAGCTGGCGGTGGAACGTGCCGATGGAGTCGGTCGAGCGCGCCTCGGCCCGGCGGCGGAGCAGGCTCGGTCCGAGCACCACCACCCAAATCCCGACGACGAACAGGAGGATCACGATCGTCACGACCTCTCGACCTACCTTCCGATGCTCGCGACCTTACGTACTGGCCTGGCCCGATTGGTGGATGGTCGGGAACCGCCCGCGCCCTCGCAGTTCCCCCGGATTCCGCAACGTTCTAGCCAACCGGGAGCCGACGCGCAACCGCGAACGCGCAACGCATGGTGCCCGCCGCGTCGAGCGGGGCGTGCACCGGCTCGACCGACAACAGCCGAACCGTCAGGGCCTGATGCCGTCCACCGACCAGCGCCCGCCCCGTCGGGCCAGGCCCACCTCCACTCCGAAGCACGTGGACACCGCTGCACCGGTGAGCACGGACGCGATGGGGCCGGCCGCCTGCATCCGGCCGCCGCTCAGCAGGGCGGCATGGGTCGTTCCCGGGGGGATCTCCTCCACGTGGTGGGTGACGAGCACCAGCGGCGGGGTCGTCGGATCCGATGCCAGCGCCGCCAGGCGCGCTACGAGCTGCTCGCGGGCACCGAGGTCGAGACCGGCCGCCGGCTCGTCGAACAGCAGCAGGTCGGGCGATCCCATGAGGGCTCGGGCGAGCAGCACGCGCTGGCGCTCGCCTTCCGACAGCACCCCGAACGGGCGCTCGCCGACGTCGGGCAGGCCGACTCCAGCCAGCAGCTCCTGCGCCCGGTGATGGTCCTGCGCGTCGTACCCGTGCCACCACGGCTCGAGCGCCGCGTAGCGACCGGTGAGCACCACGTCGTGGGCCGGCAGTGCTGGGCGCAGGCCGCGGAGCACCGACTGGCTGACGAAGGCGACACGCCGGCGCAGCGCCCGGGCATCGGTGCGCCCGTAGCGCTCCCCCAGCACCTCCACCGTGCCGCGGGTCGGCAGCAGCTGCATGCCGGCCACCCGGAGCAGCGTCGTCTTGCCTGAGCCGTTGGGCCCGAGGAGGACCCAACGCTCGCCGGTGCGGACGACCCACGACACGTCCTGCAGCAGCGGCCGGCCGTCACGCACCACCGCCACGTCGCGCAGCACCACCACAGGAGAACCAGCGACGGGCGGCATCTGGCGGCTGGCGGCCGGCGGGTCCATCGCTCGGCGGACCGGGGCCGGTCGGCTCAGGCCGGTGCCGGCATGCGGCGCACCAGGCGGCCGGCCAGGCCGGCGATGGTGGGCTCCCACTGCCGCTCGCCGATGACCCACAGCCACAGCTCGCGGCGATAGCCGTCCACGATGGCGTCGAACGCTACGCGCCCCATGCCCGCCCCGGCGATCACCTCGCCCCACGCGGCCCACAGCAGTCCACCAACGTCGCCGGCTGCCGGCAGCACCCACGGCTCACCGATGAGGATCGACGCCCGCCGATCGGTGCGCAGACAGCCCGGCTCCGACGGGACGACCAGAAGGTCGGCGTGCCGGCCGCCAGCCTCGTCTGGTGCAGCCTCGTCTGGTGCAGCCTCGTCTGGTGCAGCCTCGTCTGGTGCAGGCACGGTCACCGGGGGCGAACCACCGGCGCCCGGTCGGTGCCGGCGTAACTGCTGACGTGCTCGGCGAACTCGATGAACAGCGGGGCGTCCGAGTCGAGCTTGCGCTGCAGCGAACGCTCGGCGATCCGCTTGTCGAGCGCGTCGAGCAGCGCCAGCGCGTCGGGATCGTCCAGCCCGCGCAGGTCGAGGCGACCCCGTGCCCGCTCGACGGCCAGGCGGCCCGCCTCGGTGCGCACCAGCACGCTCGACCATCCGGCGAGCGAGCCGACGCTTCCCACCGACAGGTCGGCGCTCCGTCCGAGGAAGTCGGCGCACTCGTCACAGCCCTTCAGCGCCGCCCCGTGGAAGTGCTTGATCGGCTCGTCGACGGCCAGCTGGCCGTCGCGGTACTCCACGATCATGCGGCCGTGGATGACGTCGACCTTCGACACCCGGTCGAGGTCGAGGCCCCGCTTGTCGCGCAGCTCGCGGAGCATGAGCGCCTCGTAGTCGAAGCTCTTGGTGCACAGCAGGGCGATGGCCAGCACGACGGCGTCGACCCGGTGCGCCCCGGTCGGCCAACGGCGGGCCTGCATGGCCCGCAGGCCCTGGATCTCGCATGGTGTGCCCACCACGGCCAGGCGGGGCCGTTCCGGCAGGTCGTAGCCCGCCAGATCGAGCGCCGACAGCGCCATCGTCTGGTTGTAGAAACTGCCGGCGGCGGCCCGCAGCTCCTCGGGCGTGGTGGCCACGGTGGCCACGCCCTTCCACGGCTCGTCGGGATCGTCGCTGGGTCTCGACACCACCGCGCCGTCGATGTCGCCGGCAGCCAGCGCGGCACCGAGGATCGCCGTCACGATGCCGCCGTCCTGGGCACCGTCCGCCTTGGTGGCCGCCCGCACGGCGTACTGCTCCAGCACAGCACCGAGCCCGTCGCCCGGTGGTCCACCGGTCAGCTTCCAATACGGGTCGGCGGCGTCCGACCGGACGACGACGGGAACGTCCTCGGCCTCGGGCGAACGCGTCGAGGGGGGCCACAGCGACTCGTAGCGCAGGCCGCCACGGGGGCAGAAGTCCCAGCAGAGCGAGCATCCCGTGCACATCTTGACCAGCTCGGGGAGGTCGGTGTCGGGGTTCACCCCGATCGAATTGGAGGGGCAGGCAGCCACGCAGGTCCCGCACTGGATGCAGCGCCCGGCGTCGATGACGCCGGCTTCGAGCTCCCAGAACCAGGTCTTGCCGGGTGGCTCCTGCACCCCGTTCATCTGGTCCCGGATGCCGAACCCCTTCATGGTGCGCTCCGCACCGTGGGCGGCGGCGGTCCGGCCCCGCTGGCGTCGCCGGTGCTGGCGTCGCCGGTGCGGCCGGCCCCGCTACGGTCGCCGTCGAAGCCGGCCAGGGTGGCCCGCAGGGCGTCGTTGTCGGTGCGGCGCGCCCACGTCGCGAACGGCTCGTCGGGGCGTCGCTCCTCCTGGTAGCGGCGGACTACCCGCAGGATCGCCTCGGGCACGTCGTCGACCGGCCGGGCGCCCTCCACCCAGTCGATGAACCCGGCGTCGGCACCCAACGACCCCCCCATGCCGATGTCGACGGCCTCCACGATGCGGTCGCCCACATGGGCGGTGTCGCCGCGAAACCCGATGTCGGCGATCTGCGGCTGGGCGCACGAGGCCGGGCAGCCCGACATGTGCATGCGGATGATGCCGGCGTCGGCCGGCCGGCCGTCCCCGCCTCCCACCGGCAAGAGCGCCACCGGGTCGGCGGCCAGCTGGCCGTCGAGCCAGCGAGCCCAGCGCACCGCACGCTCCTTCGTCTCGACCACGGCGAACCGGCAGAACTCGTTGCCGGTGCAAGCGACGACGCCCCGCTCGAACGGGCCGGGGCTCGGCGACAACCGCTGCAGGAGCTCCTCGCCGAGCAGGTCGTCGAGGCGGTCCTGGGGGACGCCGGTCAGCACGAAGTTCTGGTCGGTGCCGAGCCGGACGGTGCCGTCGCCGTAGGTGCGGGCCAGGCGGGCCGCCTCCACGAGCTCGATGCCCGTCATCCGCCCGACGGGGACGGAGCAGCCCACGGCGAACAGGCCGTCCTGGCGCTGGGGGTGGACGCCGACGTGGTCGCCGCGGTAGCGACGGGTCAGGCTCTCCCCCGCCGGAGCCAGCGCCATCGGGGTCCGGGCGGCCAGCTCGGCGCGGAACCCTTCGGGCCCGAGCTCCTGCACCAGATAGCGCATCCGGGACAGGCCCCGGTTCTCACGGTTGCCCAGCTCCCCGAACACCTGGGCGATGGCCCGGGTGAGCTCGACGGCCTGGTCGGGCCGGACGAACACGTCGATGTCGGACGCCATCCGCTCGCCGTCGGACAGGCCGCCGCCGGCCAGCACGTTGAACCCGAGCGTCCCGTCGTCGACGCGGGCGGGCCACAGGCCGACGTCCTGGATCTCCGCCTGGGCGCAGTCCTCGACGCATCCGGTCACGCTCATCTTGAACTTCCGCGGCAGGTTGGCGTACTCCCGGTTGCCGGTGAAGAACTCGGAGATGGCCAGGGCCACTGGCAGGGCATCGAATGCCTCGTGGGCGTCGACGCCGGCAACGGGGCACCCGAGCACGTTGCGGGCCGAGTCGCCGCACGCCTGGATGGTCGTCAGGCCGACGTCGGCGAACCGCTGCCACACCCGCGGCACGTCGGCGATGCGCAGCCAGTGGATCTGGACGTCCTGGCGCGTGGTCAGGTCGGCGTACCGGTTGCCGAACACCGGGCTGTCGTCGGGGCCTTCGCCATAGGCCTCGGCGACGATGCCGATCTCGCGGGCCTGGTCGGAGGTGAGCACGCCACCAGGGACCTTCACCCGCAGCATGAAGGCGTCGCCGCCTTGGCGCTGCGGGTAGAGGCCGACCCACTTCAGGCGCTCCTGCTCGCCGGGGATCTTGGCGATGGCGCCGACGCCCAGGCGGGCGTACTGCTCGATGACGGCACCGGCCACCTGCAGCGGGTGCCGGTCGAGCTTCCACCGCTCGACCTGGTTGAGCTCGTTGATCCAGCGGTACGGCCGGACGAACCGCATGGGCCGCTCGCTGCCGTGGATGCCCGCTCCGAGCGGGTTGGCGTTGTGGCGGGGCATCAGGCGTGGAGCCCGCACTCGTTCTTGCCGGAGCCGGCCCACCGCCCCGACCGGGGATCCTCGCCAGCCGGCACGGGCCGGGTGGTCGGCGCGCATCCGATCGACGGGTACCCCTGGGTGGTCAGCGGATGGACGGGGAGCCCGTGGTCCGCCGTGTAGCGAGCGATGTCGTCGTCGGTCCACGTGGCCAGCGGGTTGACCTTGACCATGGACCGTGCACCGTCCCACGACACGATCGGCGCGTCGTGGCGCGTCGGGGCATCGACCCGCTTCAGCCCGGTGATCCAGGCCCGGCGACCGCCCAGCGCCCCATCGAGGGGGGCCACCTTCCGCAGCTGGCAGCACCGCTCCGTGCCGCACGGCCAGGCCTCCGCCTCAGGCTCCGGGTTGGCGACCCGCAGGTTCAGGTCGTAGCGGGAGCGGATCTCCTCCACGTAGGCGAGGGTCTCGGGGAAATGGGCGCCGGTGTCGAGGAAGATGACCTCCATCTGGGGGTCGGCCGCCACCGCCAGGTCGACGAGCACGGCGTCTTGGAACGAGCAGGCGACGGCCAGGTCCCTGCCGAACCGCTCCACGGCCCAGGCCAGGACCTTGCCGGCGGGCGCGCGCTCGAACGCTGCCGACCGGGCGCCCAGCTCGTCCAGATCGATGTCCACCTCGGCGCCGACGCCCATAGATGCCATCCCTTCGTCCCCGGGCGGAGCAGGTGCTCCGGACCTGTGACTAGTATACGTGACTAATCAGATCAGATTTACCTGGTTTCCGGCTCTGGGGCCGGTTCGCCGGGTGGACTGCCAGAAGCCTGGCAGGTGAACGGAGCGACGGCCATGACGGCGACCATCGACGCAGCGCTCGGCAACGAAGCGACCGGGAGCCCGGCCGGCGGTGCGCCACGCCCCGACCACCTCCACCTGTTGGAGGCCCATGCCATCTTCGTCATGCGCGAGGTGGCGGCAGAGTGCGAGCGCCCCGTGCTGCTCTTCAGCGGAGGCAAGGACTCGGCCGTGCTCACCCGGCTGGCGGAGAAGGCGTTCCGCCCTGGCCGCTTCCCCTTCCCCATGATGCACGTGGACACGGGGCACAACTTCCCCGAGGTGACCGACTACCGCGACCGGCGGGTGGCCGAGCTGGACGAGGAGCTGCTGGTGGCCTCGGTGCAGGAGTCCATCGATGCCGGGCGGGTGGCCGAGCCCGTGGCGGGCGGGTCGCGGAACCGCCTGCAGAGCGTCACCCTGCTCGACGCCATCGCCGAGCACGGGTTCGACGCCTGCATCGGCGGTGCCCGGCGCGACGAGGACAAAGCCCGGGCGAAAGAGCGCGTCCTGTCGTTCCGCGACGCCTTCGGGCAGTGGGACCCCCGGAACCAGCGGCCCGAGCTCTGGCACCTCTACCAGGGCCGGGTGCGCCCGGGCGAGCACCTGCGGGCGTTCCCGCTGTCGGACTGGACCGAGCTCGACGTCTGGCAGTACGTGCGGCGCGAGCACATCGACCTGCCGTCCATCTACTACGCCCACCGCCGCCCGGTGGTGGCCCGCGACGGCATGCTCCTGGCCGTGTCGCCCTGGGTGGCGCCAACCGCCGGCGAGGAGGTCGAGGAGGCCACCGTCCGCTTCCGCACGGTCGGCGACGCCACCTGCACCGGCGCCGTCCGGTCCGAGGCAGCCGACCTGGAGGGGATCATCGCCGAGGTGGCCGCATCCACAGTCAGCGAGCGCGGAGCGACCCGAGCCGACGACAAGTTCTCGGAGACGGCCATGGAGGACCGGAAGCGAGAGGGCTACTTCTAACGATGGCCTTCTCGTCAGCGCCCTCCCCCGTGCCGTCCGCCGGGGTGGCGACCGGGTCCGACCTCCTGCGCTTCGCCGCCATCGGCTCGGTCGACGACGGCAAGTCCACCTTGATCGGGCGCCTGCTGCACGACACGAAGCAGCTGTTCGACGACCAGCTGGAGGCCATATCGGTGGCCAGCCGCCGGCGCGGGGTCGACGGCATCGACCTGGCCTACGTCACCGACGGCCTGCGGGCCGAGCGCGAGCAGGGCATCACCATCGACGTCGCCTACCGCTACGCGGCCACCCCACACCGCAAGTTCGTCATCGCCGACTGCCCCGGGCACGTGCAGTACACGCGCAACATGGCCACCGGAGCCTCCACCGCCGACCTGGCGGTCGTCGTCGTCGACGCCGTGTCCGGCCTGCGCGAGCAGACCCGGCGCCACTGCTGCATCGCCGCGCTGCTGGGCGTCCGGCACCTGCTGGTCGCCGCCAACAAGATGGACCTCGCCGGTTGGGACGAGCTGGCCTTCCGGGCAGTGGCCGACGACATCGGCGAGCTGGCCCGCCGCCTGCACGTGGAGTCCGTGGTCACCGTGCCCGTGTCGGCGCTCCACGGCGACAACGTGGTCGACCCCTCCCCCAACACCCCGTGGTACGACGGCCCCACCGTGCTGGCAGCGCTCGAGCAGGCGCCGGCCGGCGCCTGGGCCTCCGGAGGGGGAAGCGGCCCGCGGCTGCCCGTCCAGTGGGTCGTCCGGAACCCGGCAGGCGGTCGCAGCTACGCTGGGATGGTGAGCGGTGGCACGTTGCGACGGGGCGACGAGGTCGTGGTGCTCCCCGGCGGACAGCAGAGCACGGTGGCCGACATCCGCACGTTCGACGGGCCGTTGCCGGAGGCACCAGCATCGTTGTCGGTGAACGTGTCACTGGCCGACGACATCGACGTGGCTCGCGGTGACCTCATCGCCACGGTGGGCAGCGCTCCACCGACCAGCCCGGAGCTCGAAGCCACCGTCTGCTGGTTCTCGGACCGGCCGATCGAAGCGGGGCAGCAGTTCCGGGTGAAGCACACCACCCGGGTGACCCCGGCGCGCGTCGTGTCGGTGGAGTCCCGGCTCGACGTGGCGTCCTTGGAGCTCAGACCGTCCCCCCACCTCGCCGACAACGACATCGGAGTGGTCCGTCTGGTCACCGCGACGCCGCTGGCCGCCGACCCCTATCGGGTGAACCGGGTGACCGGCAGCTTCGTGCTGATCGACGAGGCCACCAATGCCACGGTGGGCGCCGGCATGGTCGGGGCCCCCGCCATCGCCGAGCCCCGCGGCAGCTGACCGTGGGGCTCGGCACGCCCCTCTACCCCGTGGGCCTGGTGGTCGCCGGCAGGAGATGCCTGGTCGTCGGTGGGGGCCCCGTGGCCGGGCGGAAGATCTCCGCGCTGCTCGCTTGCGGTGCCGCCGTCACCATGGTGGCCCCGCAGGTCCACGCAGCGATGGCCGTGCTGGCCGCCGGCGAGCCGGCGGCGGCCGCCGGCGGGCCGCCGCTGA
>JAJYAB010000284.1 GCA_021779775.1 Actinomycetes bacterium | reverse complement strand
ATGGGCTTCGCCGAGGCGAGCCACCCACTCGGCCGCGGTGGCAAAGGCCACCCGGTGCCCCGCTTGGCAGGCCCGGACCCCGATCCCGGTGGCCAGGTGGGTCTTGCCGGTGCCGGGCGGACCCAGGAACACGACGTTTTCTTTGGCGGCGATGAAGTCCAGGGTGCCGAGATGGGCGATGGTGTCCCGCTTGAGGGAGCGCTGGTGGTCGAAGTCGAAGTCTTCCAAGGTCTTGCGAGCCGGGAGCCGGGCGGCCCGGACCCGGATCTCGCCACCGTTGGACTGGCGGGCGGCCACCTCCCGCTCCAGACAGGCGGCCAGGAACTCCTCGTGGGTCCAGCTCTCCGAGCGGGCCCGCTCGCCCAACCGCTCGACGGCGGCCGCCAGGGACGGGGCCTTCAGCACCCGACAGAGGTAGGCAAGATCAGCGTTGGGTTTGGTGGTGGTGCGGGCCATCACGCCACCCCCGTGGCTCGGTCGTAGACGGAGAGGTCTCGGACCTCGACCTCTTCGCTGAGAGGGGTGGGCGGCACTGCAGCCCGGGCGGCCCGCAGGCGGTCCCGGGCCCGGTCGTGTTCGGGATCGGTAATCGTGCGGTGCTTGGCCCACGAACGCCGGTGGCGACCCACCACCTCGCCCGAGCAGGTGACGACCACCTCGTCGGGGGTGGCTCGGATCTCCACCAGACGGCCGACGACGCTCGGGTGGACCGAGTAGTCGCAGGTCCCGACCCGCACCCAGTGGTCACGGGCCAGGCGGGTGGAGAGGCGAAGGGCAGTGTCGGGAAGGACCGGCGGGAGGGCCATCATGGCCGCCCGGTCCTCTTCGAAGCGGTCGATCGGTCGGCAGCGAAGCGTGGCATGCACGCGGCGGTTCGCCCGCACCGTCAGCCACTCGTCGAGCTGCTCGTTGAAGTCGGAGGGACTGGAGAACCGCCGGCCCGGCAGGAAGCTCGTCTCGAGATAGCCGTTGTGTCGCTCGACGACGCCCTTCGACTCCGGATCGGCGGGACGCAGGACGACGACATGCATGCCGAGGGTGCCCCGGAAGCGCTGGAATGGCTCGGTCAGCGTGGCCCGCCCGCCGTGGCGGGAGACCAGGGCGCCCTCGTTGTCATAGACGCCCTTTTTCGGGACCGCCCCGAGGGCTTGCAGGCAGGCGAGGTGGCCCGAGAGGATGTCGTGGGCCTCCCGGGTGGGGATCATCTTGGCCACCATCACCCGTGAATAGCCACAGATGCCGACGATCACCGGAGGCGAGGCCACCTCGCCCGTCTCGAGCGGCACGGGAGCCGGCGGAAACCACAGATCCCACTGGGCGAGCTCGCCCGGGCGGTACTCGGTGCGGCCCGACGGGTCGGGCGGCAGGTAGAGGGGGCGGAGTTCCCGCACCCGGTCCTTCAAGACGGTGAGCGATCTCGTCCACCCGATCCGTTCCGCGATCACCGTCGCCGGCATCCGGGGCGTCTGCATCAACAGACGCCGGATGTCGGGCTCGACGGGATCGATGATCGACCCGGTCTTCTCCCGCCGATAGGCCGGCGGCTCGTCCGAACGCAGTGCCATCCGCACCGTGTTCCTCGCCACCCCGACCTGGCGAGCGATCTCCTTGATCGACAGACCCTCGGCCTTCGACAGCCGACGGATCTCAGCCCAGTCCTCCACGCTCAGCACCCTCTTCCTCCCCGGCTCGCCTGGGAGCCAGGGTCCTCGGATCCACGTCACCACCGGTGGACCCGCCAGGAGGGTCAAAATTCGAGCGTCGACAAGGGGTCAGTATTCAGGCGTCGCCGACAGCCCCCACGGCCGAAACCCTGCGCAAGATCGCTGGCGCGTTCGGCGGTCATCTCGTCATCGGACTCGAGATGCCGACCAGCTCGACCCACACCCAGACGGTGCTCGCCCGGGTCAGCTGACCACCAGCTCGGCTCTGCGACGCGATCGGAAGGCAACGTTCGTGGTTCAGGTCGACGTGACGGGGACCTCGATCTCGATGGGCCGGCGCTCCGTACTCACGGCGGATGACGCTGTGGGCGGCAGGTTGAGGAGCCGGTCGATGTCGTCGGCCACCTCTTCGTCTTCGAGGGGGGCGCGTGTGCGTAGTTGCGCAGCGTGGTCGAAGTGGTACGCCGTGAACGTGCCGGTCGCCGATCAGCGCTAACACACCCACCTGAGCCGGCTGGCAACCCAGGAGGACCAGATACCCGAGGGGACCAGTAGGAGGAAGAGGCGATGAGTGCACGAGACTGGGAGAAGCGGGTCCTCTCCACCGAGGGCGCCGAGGAGCGCGTGGCGGAGATCGAGCAGGATCTCCTTCTGGCCAACCGGCTCACGGCGCTGGGCGAAGATGCCGGGCTCAGCCAACGCTAGCTGGCGAGGCGTCTGGGTGTCTCCCAGCCGCGTGTCGCCACCATCGAACGCTCGCACAACGTGACGATCGAGGTCCTGGAGCAGTACGTCGAAGCGCTCGGCGGGAAGCTCGAAGTGAACGTCGTCAGGGGCCGCCGCAAGACTCGACTGCTCGGGGTCAGCAACCCGCCCGCCAAATCAGCCTGACGTACGAAACCTACCGCTGGCCGCTGCGATGGAACGCATGCCGCCTATCGCCGGGTGGAGGTCGGCGCCGCGGGGCCGCAGGCCCTGTCTTGGGACCAGCAGGATGGCGCGTGCTACAAACCCACCGTGGACGACGAGGCCTCCGCCGACGACGTGGGCAGAGCGGGGATGGCGGCCAACTTGGCCCGCTGGGACGAGGCCGCCCCTCTGCACGCCGCAAGCCCCCTCTACGACCTGGAAGGGTTCCGGGCCGGCCGTCAGGACATCCGCCCGTTCGAGTTGGACGAACTCGGAGACGTGACCGACCTGGACCTGCTCCACTTGCAGTGCCACATCGGCACCGACACGCTGTCATGGGCCCGCCACGGCGCCCGGGTGGTCGGCCTGGACTTCTCTGACCGGGCGGTAGCGGTGGCCCGTGAGCTCGCCCGGGACTGCGGCTTGGACGCCGAGTTGGTCTGCGCAAACGTCTACGACGCGACCGAGGCACTGGCCGGACGACTGTTCGACGTGGTGTACACCGGAATCGGAGCCCTCAACTGGCTCCCAGACCTCGATCAGTGGGCGCGGGTTGCTGCGCAGTTCGTGCGCCCCGGGGGGGTCTTGTACCTGGTCGAGATCCACCCGATGGTCTCGGCGGTGGTCCAGGACGGCCGCACCCTCTGTCAGGACGTATTCGACGCCACCTACACCCGCTGGGACTAGACAGAGGGTACCTACGCCGCACCAGGCGCCAACTTGGCCAACACGAGCAGCTACGAGCGGGCCCACTCGTTGGGCGAGATCGTCTCCGCCCTCCTCGGCGCCGGGCTGCACCTCGAGTTGTTCCACGAACAGGGCTACACCAACGCCCCCTGGCCATGGTGCGTGCAGGGTGAGGACGGCTGGTATCGCCTACCCGACGGCTGGCCGAAGTTTCCGCTCACCTACTCCTTACGCGCCCGCCGGCCAGGCTAACGATGAGTGTCCCCTATGTTCCACCTCTTGAACGTCCCAGCTACCCGCTGGCGGCATCC
>JAJYAB010000283.1 GCA_021779775.1 Actinomycetes bacterium | reverse complement strand
GCCGACCTCGACGCCAACCTGAGCGAATGGCAGGAGATCCTGGAGCTCGCCGCCGCCTTCGCCACCCGCTGCGGTGACGCCTACCGCAAGGCCAGCGACCGCACCCGCCGCCAGTTCAACGCCGCGGTCTTTACCCGCCTGGACGTCCGCTACGGCCGGCTCTGCCACGAGGAGTACCGGCCGCCCTTCGACAGCATCTTCGACATGCCCGAGCTCGAATACGGGCTTCGAGAGCGGACGACGGGATTCGAACCCGCGACCCCAACCTTGGCAAGGTTGTGCTCTACCAACTGAGCCACGTCCGCTTGGTAGCGCCAGTGTAGCCCACCGCTTGGCGACGGTCCCCGGGTTCCCAGAGCACAGCAGCCTCGGCCGGCTCCGCCAGAGCACCGACGAGCTGCCTGGCCCGGATGCGCCAAGCCCGCTGTTCCGCGCTCCATCGCACTCCGTCACCGGCCGGTGTGCCCGAACCCACCGGTGCCTCGCTTGCTTGCCGGCAGGTCCTCGAGCGCGGTGTCGACAAAGCAGGCGGTCTCGACCTG
Source organism: Actinomycetes bacterium (assembly GCA_021779775.1). Taxonomy (GTDB): domain Bacteria; phylum Actinomycetota; class Acidimicrobiia; order Acidimicrobiales; family UBA8190; genus JAJYAB01. The sequence goes on along the minus strand of JAJYAB010000283.1, from coordinate 3,044 downwards.
TTGGATGACCAGCTGCGCGATCCGGTCGCCACGGTGGATCTCGTAGGGCTCCTCCCGGTCGGTGTTGACCAAGAGCACGCCGATCTCGGAGCGGTAGCCACAGTCGATCAACCCCGGCGTGTTCAGGCATGTCACCCCATGGCGTAACGCCAACCCACTACGTGGCTGCACGAACCCCGCATAACCAGGAGGGAGAGCGATGGCGACACCGGTCGGCACCAGGGCCCGGCCACCACCGGGCGCGAGGAGGACGCCGTGGCGCGCCACGAGGTCGGCGCCACCGTCCCCCGGCCGTGCATACGCCGGCAGGGGCAGATCCGGGTCGAGCCGACTGATCGGCACCTCCAGCACAGGCCGACACTACTGCGGGCAGCGGCCCCCTCCGCCGGGGTCCTGACGGTGCCGGCTGAGCGGCCGACGGCGCCAGCCCTGGACGTGCCGGTGCCGGAGCGGGCGGACGCCGAGCGATGGGTAGCATCATGTCGGTGCTCGCCTGGATGGACCTCGAGATGACCGGCCTCGACGTCGGACGCCACACCATCGTCGAGATCGCCACGCTCGTGACCGACGACCAGCTCCAGGTGGTCGCCGAGGGTCCCGATCTCGTAGTCCATGCCGAGCCCTCCCAGCTGGCAGCCATGGACGACGTCGTGCGGAAGATGCACGCCAGTTCCGGCCTCCTCGACGCCGTCTCTCGGTCGACGGTGACCCTCGAAGAGGCAGGTGCGCAGACCCTGGCCTTCCTGCAGGAGCACATCGCCATAGCGCGCACGGTTCCGCTGTGCGGCAATTCGATCGGCACCGACCGACGATTCCTGGCGGCGTACCTGCCGGCGATCGAGGACTGGCTCCACTACCGGTCGGTGGACGTCTCCACGATCAAGGAGCTGTGCCGGCGCTGGTATCCCGGGGTGATCGGCGGCGCCCCCGCCAAGCGCACCTCGCACCGCGCGCTGGACGACATTCGCGAGTCGATCGCCGAGCTCGCGTACTACCGCCGGGCCATCTTCGCACCCGCCCCGGCGGAGCGCCCTCCGGCAGGAGACCCCGAACCCGCTCCGGCGCCCGCCGGGGAAGGGCGTCCAGGCCGGTGACGACCACCCCCGGACCACGACCCCGTACGACTGCTGGCGGGCCCCCACCACAACCGGGGCCGGCAGCGCCAACGCCGCGCAGGCGACCATGTCGATCGAGGGGGCGAACCAGGTCTCGACCACACCGGGCCGGATGCCCGAGAGAGCGCACCACCTGCGAGCAGCATTTCCAGCCGGGTACCCGCTTCGCCGGCGACCCGCGTGACCAGCTCGTGGGTCAGTCCGGGCGCTCGCTGACGTGGGCAGCCACATAGAGCATGCCCTCGACCCGGACCGGCTGGAGGCGCACGGCGATCGGTACCACGGCATCGTCGGTCGGGCGCTGCAGCGCCGGTTCGAGCCCGGGGTCCATGTCACGGTCGCTCGGCTCGGCGAGGTAGCCACGCCGGTACGCCTGGTGTCCCCAGCGGAGCTTCTCGGGGACGAGCATCTCCACGAACTCCCCTCCGATGTCGTCGAGTGACACGTCGAAGAGCTTCTCTGCTGCGGTGTTCATGAACACGATCTGGCCCTGCTGGTCGACCACGACAACGGCACCTTCGTCGTCGGAGAACCGCAGGACCTCGGCGGGAAGGTCGCTAGCCATTGCATGACCCTACCGACAGGAAGACATCACCCGCGCGTCTCGACACCGGCCGTGCGCGAGCGGCTCGGCGAGCGATTCGGGTACGAGATGGCGAAGCGCCCTGGCGCTCCCGCGGTGCTGCTGGTCATGAGCCGAAGCACGGCGGCTGCGTGTGGGGCGGCCCCCAGCTCGACGGGTCAGTGTCGGAGAAGGTGGCATTGTTTGCGCAGCCCTGCCACCCGCCCTGCTGGCCGTCGAGGTTGCTCGTGAGGTTCTGGTTCCACCAGCCGAGCTGCCACGACGCCGACGGGTCGTAGGGATCCGCCTGGAAATTCCACGCCCCGAACTCGCCGCCGGCCACCGGCGGCAAGGTCGACATGCCCTTCAGGAAGTTCTGCGGGGTGAGGTCGGGCCCAGCGGCCTGCAGCCCGTCGAAGAGCAGCAGGACCGTCGCGTAGAGCTGCGGGTAGTACAGGAACTCGTTGCCCGGGTTCGTCCCCGGCTGCACCGCTTCGAACGCCCGGTACGCCTCGGTCTGCGACGGCACCGGCGCCTGGGCCTCGACCCCGAACGAGACGGCGTTGGCCTGCTCGGACGCTGTGGGCAGCCGGCCCAGCGGGTCCCCCCACCACAAGTCTCCCCACTCCGGGAAGTAGCTCTGCTGCACGGCGGTCTGGGTGAGGAACGAGGGGACGATCGGGTCACACGCACACAGGACCGTGGTCACCCCGGCCGACTTCAGCTGGGCGATGGCGTTCGTCGCCTGCTGCTGGCCGGTAAAGAAGTCGAGGGCGTAGTTGACCCGGGATGCCAGCTTGACGCCGCAGCCCGCGATCTCCGACTGGATCAGGTCACCGATAGCGGCGTAGGCGGGGTTCTCCGGTATGAGCATGCCGAGCACCCGCGGCTTGCCGTCGAGCCCCCCGCCGGCATGGTCGACCGGAAGGCCCGCCAGATGGTCACAGATGTACTGGGCCGCCACCTTGGCGACCGCCGTGCCGTTCGGGTAGGCGACGCCGTAGCCGTAGGGCGAGAACTGCTGGAACCACTGCTGCGGCATGTAGATGGCCCCCAGGGAGATGATGCCGTTGCGGGCCAGGTCTTCCTCGTACGGCTGGGTGTCACCACCGGCGGCGAGCGCGGACAGGTCGGCGAACGCCCCGAGCGACTTGGCCGTAGCGGCATCCGCGGTAGCTGCCGACAGGTCCTGGCCCTGGATCTCCTGGAGCGGGTCTCCCTGGCCGGTGAACGGCTTGATCACCACCTGGCGGCCGTAGAGCTCGAAGGTCTTGTTGAACAGCTTGATATACGTGGCCAAGATGCTGTTCTCGATCTGCTGGAACTGGACGGCGCTCGTACCCGGTGGCGCACCGAGCGCCGGACCG
>JAJYAB010000010.1 GCA_021779775.1 Actinomycetes bacterium | reverse complement strand
TCCGACGCGCGCCGAGCATCCCGAACGACAGGTCGGCGCCGATGGGGTGCAGGCCCCGGCTCTCGAGCATGCGGCACAGGTCGCCGGTGCCGCATGCCAGGTCGAGCACAGTCGACCCGGCTGGAAGCGCCAGTGCCGTCACGGTCCGCCGGCGCCAGATGCTGTCGAGGCCGAACGTCATCAACCGGTTGACGACGTCGTACCGGGGAGCGATCGTGTCGAACATCGACCGCACCATGGCCACCTTGTCGGCGCCCTCCGGCAGGGCCGGCTCGAGCCGACGGCCGGTCATCGAGCGGTCCCCGCGCGTGCGACAAGGCGCTCGTGCTCCGTCCCGACCTGCTCGACGGGGTTGACCTGCTCGACGGGGTTGACCTGCTCGATGTGGTCGACGGCCGCGTGGAGCAGGACTCGGGTGAAGTGGTGCGCCACGAGGGACGTGGTGGCCGGCAGCAGCGCGTGGAACGCTTCGGCGAGCCGGCTGGCGGCGTCTGGTCTGCCGGTCGGTACGCGCCCACCGGCCGGTGCGTCCGGCGCATGGTCGCGCTGCGCCCCGCGGACATGCGTGTCGAACAGCGACACCGCCCGATGGGCGGTGTCCTGCATGGCGCGGTGGTGGTGGCGGGCCAGCTCGAGGAGCTCGGGCAGGGGAACACCCCACTGGAGCAGTGCCATGCCGGCTCGAGCGACCACGACATCGTCCTCGGTGAAGCCCTCGCCCTCGCCGAGGCTCTCGTCGTCGCCGACACGAGTAGGGACGAGGAGACCCTCGTCCGCCACCGTCTGCAACAGGGCAACGGGGATTCCGGTGCGGTCGGCCAGTTCGGTCAGGCTCAGCAGGCGCTGGTCCCGGCGTAGCTCGCCGAGCACGGCATCGACCAGCGCCTCGTCGGCGGCGTCGAGCTTCCCGTCGAGCACCCGGGCGATCGTCGCCAGCGTGAACCCCTTCCGCTGCAGCGCGCGGATGCGGTCGATGCGCTCCAGATGGTGCGCCGAGTACCACGCCACGCGACCCTGGTGACGGGGAGGGGGAAGCAGCCCCCGGGTCTGGTAGTAGCGCACGGTGTCGATGCTCACCCCGGCTTCGTCGGCCAGCTGCTCGACCCGCATCTCCACGCCAGCCATCTTACGAGTGACCGCTCGCACGGTTGATGCCGCCCGGGAAAGAGCCGTGGAGTGGCAGACTTCGCGTCATGGCCATCGACTTCACCTTTGCTCGTGACGTGGAGGAGGTCCGCCAGCGGATGCGGGCGTTCATGGATGACGAAGTCCGCCCCACCGAGACGCGCCTGACATCCGAGGCTGCAGGACGTGGAGAGTGGCGGGTAGCGCTCGACGAGGGAAACATGCACACGCTGCTGCACTTCGGCACCGACGAGCAGAAGGCAACCTACCTGCGGCCCATGTGCGAGGGGCGCCTGCGGTCCTGCTTCGCCATGACCGAGCCTGACGTCGCCGGCTCGGATCCCACCCTCATGCAGACCCGGGGGGTGCTCGCCGGGGACACGTGGACCATCGACGGGCACAAGTGGTTCATCTCCGGCGCGCGCGGGGCAGCCTTTGCCATCCTGATCGCCCGGACAGAAAACGATCCCGAGGTCCCCCAGGCGGCGACGACGGCATGCATCGTGGATCTGCCTGATCCGGGGTTCGAGATCGTCCGGGACATCGAGACAATGTCCGGCAGCCATAACCACTGCGAGATCCGCATCCATGGGCTCCACGTCCCGGTGACCCGCGTGCTCGGCGAGCGAGGCGGGGGCCACCGCCTCGGGCAGAGCCGCCTCGGCCCGGCGCGCCTGGCCCACTGCATGCGGTGGCTCGGCCAGATCGAGACCGCGCTCGACCTGATGGTGGCACGGTCGCTCGACCGGTTCTCCCACGGCTCGCTGGAGCCGGTTCGCCGACGGGGCCGACGAGATCCACAAGTGGAAGGTCGCCGAGGCGTGCATCGACGCCTACCGAGCATCGGGGAGCACTCGTGCTGCAACGGGAAACCTCCCGTTGTGACGGGTGTCCGGGTCCTCAGCGGAACCAGATCCGCTGGTACTCCCGGCTCTCGTGGTGCACGAGCAGGGCCACCAGCGCGATCGAGAAGACCAGCTGGAGCACGACGCTCAAGTCGATGGCATGGCCACCAGCCAGGTGCACCAGCCCGGCGACGTTGACCACGGTCAGGACGGCGGTGAGGACAGCCAGGGCCACGCCAAGGCGGTAGCCCCACCGTTTGTCGTTGGCGATCGCATAGGCGGCCACCCCCTGGGCAAGGCCGACCACGGCGATGGCATCTGCCTGGAACAATGCGAGCAGGGCTAAGACGGCGTTGATGTAGGACAAGACGACGGCGATCTGCAGCGTCTGCGGCTGCGAGGGATCTGTCCACCGGCCCGTCTCCATGCGGACATACTGCCAGGTGGCGGCCATGCACGGTGGGCGGCTGAGGTGCCGCTGCCGTTAGGCTGCCGCGATGGGCACGCCATGGCAGCCGTCGGGCTCGGTGGGGGAGCTCCATCCGCATGAGCATCATCACCGCAACATCCAAGGCGGTGGCGCACGGGCTGCCGTGTTCGGAGTCAGCGATGGACTGGTGACCAACGTGTCGCTCATCCTGGGCATGGCCGGAGCGCACCCGGCAGCCGGTGTCGTCCGGCTGGCTGGGCTGGCCGGCCTCGTGGCCGGGGCGTTCTCGATGGCATCGGGCGAGTACGTGTCGATGCGGGCGCAGGCGGAGCTCCTCGAGCGCGAGCTGGCCCTCGAGCGGGCCTCGCTGTCCCGGATGCCTGAGGGAGAGCGCCAGGAGCTCGTCGCGCTGTACACCAGCCGCGGCGTGGCGCCGGAGCTCGCGGGACAGCTCGCCGAGGAGATGATGCGGACGCCTGAGCTCGCATTGCAGACGCACGCCCGTGAGGAGCTCGGCATCGATCCTGGGGCGTTGGGGTCGCCCATCCAGGCGGCAGCCTCGTCGTTCGCCATGTTCGCCCTCGGAGCGCTGCTTCCACTCGTGCCGTGGCTGGTGGCTCACGGTGCGGGTGCCACGGTGGTCTCGGTCGTGATCGGGGGGACAGCGTCGTTGGTGGTGGGCGCTGCGCTGGCCGCCTTCACCCGCCGGTCGCCGGTGTGGTCGGCGCTGCGCCAGTTGGCGGTGTCGGCGGTAGCTGCAGGTATCACCTATGGCATCGGCCACCTGGTCGGTGTCGCCACGCACTGATCCGTGCTGGCCGCATTGGTCCGGGCTGGTCGACCGGTACGACCGGGCTCAGCCCGGGTCGACGAGACCGCTGTACGCCCGGCCGGCGTGGTCGACCACGAACCCGAGCGAGCGGTAGAGGGACACGGCGCTCACGTTGGCAGCATCGACGTAGAGCATGCCGATGGGCAACCCTCGATCAGCCAGCAGGTCGAGCCCGGCCACGACCAGTGCGCGACCCAGCCCTTGGTTTTGAAGATCAGGATCCACCCCGACGACGTAGATCTCCCCCAGGGGGGGATCGGTCCGGTGGACCTTGGTCCAGCACCAGCCGACGAGCTGGTCACCGCGCTCGTGGAGGAGGAAGCCCTGCGCCTCGAACCAAGGCTGGGCTATGCGGGCGCCAAGGTCGTCCGCCGTCCACCCGCCCTGCTCCGGATGGCCGGCGAAGGCACGGTTGTTCAGCGCCAGCCACGGTGCGTCGTCCACGCCGGGGCGAAACGCCCGCACCGCGAGGGGCGGTGGGGCATGCGGTTCAAGTGGAAGCGGTCTGCGCATCTGCAGCAGCTCTCGCGTCGGCTCGAGCCCAGCAGCGCTGGCCGACCGATCGGCGGCGCCCGTCGGGTCGGTCACCCACAGCGTCACCGCTCCGCCGCCGTGGCGGCCGATCGCCGCCACGGATTCGGTGACCAATGCGTGACCGGCCTCGTCATCGTCCCGGCGGGCCGCCGGATGGACGACTGCTTCGAGGGTCCAGCCCGTCCGGTTGTCGTGCACGGCCTGGGCGAAGCCCACCAGGTGCCCCGACCCGTCTCGGGCCTGCAAGGCGACCACGAAGGCGCCGGAGGCTGGGGCTCGCCGCTGCTGCTCGCTCAACGCTTCGTGGCCATCGGCCGACTCGGCGGCGTCCACCAGGCTGGCGAGCTCGACGGACCAGTCGCCACCGCTGTCCGGCCCGGGCGCAGGCGAGACGAAGATCACGGCAGGGACGTTACCGGCCGGCAGGGACGTTACCGCCGGCAGGCCGGCCGGGTACGCTGGCGCCGTGGGCCGACCCCGCAGCATCCGCGGCCGTGCCGCAGCGGTCCTGGAGCGCCTCGGGACCGAGTACCCGGGTTCGGCGTCCGAGCTCTGCGCGTTGCGCCACGACGGACCGTTCCAACTGCTGGCGGCCACGATCCTGTCTGCCCAGTGCACCGACGAGCGGGTGAACCAGGTCACCCCGGCGCTCTTCGCTGCCTTCGCCACCCCGGCAGCCCTGGCCCAGGCGCCACCTGCTGTGGTGGAGGACCTGATCCGGTCGACCGGGTTCTTCCGGAACAAGGCGCGGAGCCTCGTGGGCATGGCCCGAGCGGTCGACGAGCGCTTCGGCGGTGCGGTCCCGACGGGGATGGAAGATCTCGTGAGCATCCCCGGGGTGGGACGAAAGACGGCGAACGTGGTGCGCAGCGTGGCGTTCGGCCTTCCGGGCCTTCCTGTCGACACCCACGTCGGGCGCTTGGCGCAGCGGCTCGGGCTCAGCGACGCCACTGATCCGGTGAAGGTCGAGCAGGAGCTCGACTCCGTGGTTCCCACCGGCCAGCGGGGAGCGTTCAGCCTACGCCTGATCCTTCACGGCCGCGCCGTGTGCAGGGCGAGGTCGCCGCGCTGTGATGACTGCGTGCTGGCTGACCTGTGCCCGTCAGCGACTGTCGCGACCAGGCGGTCTGGTTGACCGCCTGGTCAGCGCCGGCGCGAGCTCGCCAGGCGGGCGAGGCGCCGGCCGGCACCGGTCAGGGCGCGTTCGACAGCGAACAGCTCGGCCGCAGCATCGTCGTCGTGCGCTGCGGCGGCCCTGGTGGCGATCGCCCCGATCCGCTCCGTCAGGTCACCGAGGGCGGTTGACAACGAGGACAGCTCGGCGGGCGATGCAGGCATGCCTCCGATGATGGCCCATGGACCTGGCGGGGGCGACCCCGGGTACGATCGCGGCCCCGTGTCCCTGACCCGACTTGACCTTCGTGGTGTGGCCCCCGCCTCCCTGGCCGCTCGCTTGCCGCGCCCGCCTGCTTCCGAGCTGTTCCCCACGGCTGCCGTCGCCGACATCGTTGACCAGGTGCGCAGCGGAGGTGACGCGGCGCTCCGGGCACTGACGGCGAAGTTCGACCGGGTGGACATCGCGGTGCTGCGAGTGGAGCCGGGCGTGGTGGCCGGGGCCGTCACTCGGGTGGACCGGCGCCTCAGGGCCGCCCTCGAGGCGGCGCACCGGCGGGTGATGGCCTACCACCGCCACGAGGCCGAGCCGGTGGGCGACTTCGCCCTCGAAGGGATCGGGGTCCGGCACCTGACACGGCCCGTGCGGCGTGCTGGGCTGTACGCGCCGGGCGGACGGGCGCGCTATCCGTCGACCGTTCTCATGTGTGCCGTCCCGGCCCGGGTTGCCGGGGTGGAGGAGCTGGCGCTCTGCGTCCCCCCGTCCCCCGATGGGGAGGTTGCCGTCGAGACCTTGGCGGCGGCAGCCATCGCCGGGGTGGAGGAGGTGTACCGCGTAGGTGGGGCTCAGGCCATCGCCGCCATGGCTCTCGGCACGGAGTCGATCGAGCCGGTCGACGTGATCGCCGGGCCCGGGAACAGGTATGTGGCCGAAGCGAAGCGGCAGCTGGCCGGTGTCGTCGGCGTGCCGTCGGCGTTCGCCGGGCCCTCGGAGGTCGTGGTGATCGCCGACGAGTCGGTCCCCGCCAGGTGGGCGGCGATCGACGTGGTGGTGCAAGCCGAGCACGGCCCGGATGGACAGGCCTGGCTCGTGACGTGGTCGCAGGCGGTGGCCGATGCCGTCACGTCCGCGGTGGACGAGCTGATCGCCGCGTCGCCACGGCGCCGCGACCTGGAGGCCACCGTTGCCACGGGGGGTTATGCCGTCGTGGTCGACGGCCCCGAGCAGGCCATGGCGGTCGCCAACGCGGTCGCTCCGGAGCACCTGGAGATCCTGGTGGACCGGGCGGAGGCGTTGCTGCCGCTGGTCCGTAGCGCCGGCGCGGTGTTCCTCGGCCCGTACGCGCCGGCCAGCATCGGCGACTACCTGGCCGGACCGAACCACGTGCTGCCGACTGCCCGGACCGCCCGCTTCGCCTCGGCGCTGCGGCCCGACGACTTCCGGACCCACATCCACGTGGTCACGACCGACCGTGCCGGGCTGCTGGGGGTGGCCGAGCATGTCGAGACGCTGGCCGAAGCGGAGGGCCTGCCTGCCCACGCCGACTCGATCCGCATCCGCACGGCCGGCGACCCCGGCAGCTGTGCGACCATGGTCGGGCTGTGACCGGCGGCCCGGTCCCCGTCCGTCGCGATCTGGGCGCGCTGGAGGGCTATCACTCGCCACAGGTGGATGTCGATGTGCGGCTGAACACCAACGAGTCCCCGGTGGGACCGCCGGCGCAGTGGTTGGCCGAGCTGACCCAGGAGCTCGGCCGGATCCCCTTCAACCGGTATCCCGACCGCCAGGCCACCGGCCTGCGCCAGGCGCTTGCCGACTGGCACGGCGTCGACATCGGCCAGGTGTTCTGCGCCAACGGCTCCAACGAGGTGCTGCAGTGCCTGCTCATGGCCTACGGCGGCCCGGGGCGCCGTGTGGTGCTGTTCGAGCCCACGTACTCGCTCCACCGCCACATCGCCCGGCTGACCGGCACCGCAGTGGTGGCCGGCCGGCGCACCGAGGCGTTCGCCATTGACGAGGGCGAGGCGTTGGCGCTGCTCGACCAAGAGCAACCGGTCATCACGTTCCTCTGCTCGCCGAACAACCCGACTGGCCGGGCCGAGCCAGTCGGGCTGCAGCAGGTGCTGGTGCAGCACGCCCCGGGACTGCTGGTCGTCGACGAGGCGTATGGGCAGTTCGCTCCACACAGCGCCCTCGACGTCGGCGTACCGGTCGACCGGCTGGTGGTCGTGCGGACGTTCTCGAAGACCTGGTCGATGGCTGGTTGCCGCCTGGGGTACCTGCTGGCCGACCCTGCCGTGGTGTCGTCGTGCGCGGCTGTCGCCCTCCCCTACCACCTCGATGCCGTGACCCAGGCCGCGGGACGGCTGGCCCTGCGCCATGCCGATGCCATGGAGCGCCGGGTGGAGCTGATCGTCAGTGAGCGTGAGCGCATCGCCGGCGTCCTGGCCGCGATGGCGGTGCAGACCTGGCCGTCGGACGCCAACTTCCTCCTCTTCCGACCGACAGGCAAGCCGGCAGGCGCCGTGTGGGAGGGCCTCGTGAGCCGTTCCGTGCTCGTGCGAGACTGTTCCCGCTGGACGGGGGTCGAAGCCTGCCTGCGGGTCACCATCGGAACGCCGTCGGAGAACGACCGCTTCCTGGCCGCCCTGACCGAGACGTTGGAGGAGGCACCATGAGCAGGCCGACTGGGGCATTGGCGGCCCGGCGGGCCGAGGTCGTCCGGCGGACCAAGGAGACCGAGGTGCGTGTGACGGTCGACCTCGACGGGTCGGGCGCCGCCGACGTTCACAGCGGATTGCCGTTCTTCGACCACATGCTGGGCCAGCTGGGGCGCCACGGGGGGTTCGACCTGCAGATCGATGCCACCGGCGACCTGCACGTCGACGCACACCACACGGTCGAGGATGTCGGCATCGTGCTCGGCCAGGCGTTGGCCCAGGCCCTCGGAACCAAGGCCGGCGTGCGGCGGTTCGCCTCCATCGCCCTGCCGCTCGACGAAGCGCTGGTCGAGGTCGCCCTGGACCTATCAGGCCGGCCGTACCTGGCGTACTCGCTTGGCCTTCCACCCGAGGCTGCACCGCTCGGCCAGCCCGGCTTTGACCCGCAGCTGGCGGAGGAGTTCTGGCGTGCCCTGGTGACCGCCGCCGGGATCACCCTGCACATCCGGTCGGCCGCCGGCAAGAACGTCCACCACATGCTGGAGGCGTCGTTCAAGGCGGTGGCGCGCTGCCTTCGCGATGCCGTTCGGATCGACGGCGACGGCGTCCCTTCGACCAAGGGGACGCTTTGAGCACCGCATCTCCCGCCGCCGGGTCGATCGCCGTCCTCGACTACGGCATCGGCAACCTGGCCTCGGCCCATAAGGCGCTCGTCCACCTGGGGGCGGATGCCCGTCTGGTCACCGACCCGGCCCAGGCTGCCGGCGCATCGGCGGTCGTCCTCCCCGGGGTCGGCGCGTTCGGCCCCTGCGCCCGAGCGCTTCGCCGCAGCGGGCTCGACATCGTCGTCCGCCGGGCGGTGGACGACGGCATACCGTTCCTCGGCATCTGCGTAGGCTTCCAGCTGCTGTACGAAGCGTCCGAGGAGTCCCCCGACGTCCCCGGGCTCGGCGTGTTCTCCGGCGTGGTCCGCCGGCTTCCCCCGGGGGAGAAGCATCCGCAGATGCAATGGAACACGCTGCAGACGATCCGCCCGAGCGTGCTGCTGCGCGGGGTGGGGGCCGAGCCATGGGTGTACTTCGTGCACTCGTACGCTCCCGAGCGCACGGCGGATGCCGTCGCCGTGTGCGACTACGGAGGACCTGTGGTGGCGGCAGCCGAGCGGGACCGGGTGTGGGGCACCCAATTCCACCCGGAGAAGTCCGGAGCCAACGGGTTGGCCATCCTGGCCAATCTCGTGGCGGCCGCCGCCGGAGCCTGACGCCGTGGAGCTCCTGGCCGCCGTCGACCTGCACCGAGGTCACGCCGTCCGGCTCAGCCAGGGCGACTTCGAACGCGGAGTCGAGTACGGCGATCCGCTGCGCCTCGCCCGCAGCTACGAGGCGGCCGGCGCACGGTGGGTCCATATCGTGGACCTCGACGCCGCCCGCACCGGGGAAGCCTCCAACCGCCGGCACGTCCTGGAGATTGCCGCCGTCTTGACGGCCCGGGTCCAGGCCGGTGGTGGCATCCGCAGCGCGGCGGACGCCGCCGAGCTGCTCGACGGTGGAGTCGACCGGGTGGTCCTCGGCACTGCTGGCGTGCGCGATCCCGAGCTGGTCGCCGAGCTGGCTGGCCGATATCCAGGACGGGTGGTGGTCGGGGTGGACCATCGTGGCGGCGGGGCGGACGTGGCGGTCTCCGGGTGGCAGCAGGTAGGGGGAACTACCCTGGCCGAGATCCTGGGTCGCTTCGAGGACGTGCCGCTGGCGGCGGTGGTGGTGACGGCGATCGAGCGCGACGGCATGCTGGGCGGCCCCGACGTGTCCGGCCTGGCGGACGTGCTGAGCCGTACCCGCCACGACGTCGTGGCCTCCGGCGGTGTGCGCTCCGTCGAGGACCTGCGGGCGCTGGGCCGCCTCGGCCTGCCCGGTCGCCGCCTGTGGGGGGCAATCGTCGGCAAAGCCCTCGTCGAGGGTGTCCTACGGGTGGAGGAGGCGTTGTCGGCATGCGAACCGTGCGGGTGATCCCTTGCCTCGACGTCGACGCAGGGCGGGTGGTGAAGGGCGTGCAGTTCGCCGGTCTCGTGGACGCCGGAGATCCGGTCGAGCTCGCCGCGCGCTACGACGTGGAAGGTGCGGACGAGCTCGTGTTCTTGGACATCACCGCGTCGGCGGATGGCCGCGACACGATGGTCGACGTGGTGGGGCGCATCGCCGACCAGGTGTTCATCCCGTTCACGGTTGGCGGCGGCGTCCGCACCCCGGAGGACGCTCGGCGGCTGCTGCGCGCCGGTGCCGACAAGATCGCGTTGAACACGTCGGCTGTTGCCGATCCCGGTCTCGTCCAGGCCCTGGCCGACGAGTTTGGTGCCCAGTGCGTGGTGGTCGCCGTCGATGCGCGCCTGCGGGCGGACGCTCCGGGCTGGGACGTGTTCACCCATGGTGGACGCCGGGAGACGGGCCTCGACGCGGTGGCGTGGGCGGCTCGCTGCGCCGAGGTCGGCGCCGGGGAGATCCTGCTCACCTCGATGGACCGTGACGGCACCCGCCTGGGTTTCGACCTCGAGCTGACCCGGGCGGTCGTCGATGCGGTGCCGGTGCCGGTCGTGGCTTCCGGAGGAGTGGGGACGCTCGACCACCTGGCCGACGGCGCTCTGGTCGGCGGCGCCGACGCCGTGCTGGCAGCTTCCATCTTCCACCGCGGCGAGCACACGATCGGCGAGGCCAAGGCGGTGCTGGCCGCCCGTGGGGTGGCGGTCAGGCGATGAGCGTGGGCCCGCCCGCCCCCGGTACCGGCTGCAGGGTGGGGGCCGGCAGGGATGCGTAGGTCACGGGGCCGGGCGGTACGGCCACCCGGACCCGTTCGTGCCACCGGCTGAAGCGGATGGTCGACGACTGCTGGCCTTGCCCGGCGGTCACGACAGTGGAGAACACGGTCGGAAGGCCCGACGCGACATCGACCTGCAGCCCAGCGCGTCCGGCGACTGGTGCCGCCGGGGTGCCCGCGCTCGATCCTGACGTGCTGGGCACGCCGACGATCCGCCGGACCGACCGGCCGCCGGCGGTTGACGTGGTCATGGTCGCCGGGTCGAACGACACCTGGGCCAGTGCCGAAGCTGTCGTGATCCCCGGCTCGACGGTCGCGTAGGGCGGGTCACCCGGCTGCAGGGAGATCCAGTGGTTGGCTTCGGCAGATGCCACCGGGGGTGCCAGTCCCAGCTGGCCCTCGACGGCGGCAGCGTTTCCCTGGAAGTAGACCGTCTTCCCTACCAGGACGAGGGAGAACCGCTGGGTGCCGAAGGTCACCTGCTGGCGGCCGCCGTCGGGCGTCGCATCCCCGACGATGACCTGGCTCTGGTTGCCCTGCGTGGCTACCGCACGGTAGTGGAAGTTGCCGGCACGCCGGGCAGTGCCGAGGGCAGCACGCAGCGCCTGGGCTGCCTGCGCCGGCCCGGCGGGTGTGCTGCGGTGCGTCAGGAGCACGGCACCGATCGTCGCAGCGACCACCACGCCCACAGCGGTGGCCACCACGGCGAACGTCCGGGCCCGGCTGTGGCGGGATGCCGGCGGGCCGGGCACCGCTGGCATCGGTGTGGGCTGGCCGTCGCCGGCCGGTGGGGGTGGAGCGGGCCACGCGGGAGGGGGTGGAGCGGGCCACGCGGGAGGTGGTGGAGCGGGCCACGCAGGTGGGGGCTGCCAGGGGTCGGGTGCCGATGCGGGTGGCGCCGGGTCGCCATCAGGGGGAGGTCCCATCAGGTCAGCGTAGGCCCTGGTGCCGACCTTCACGCATCGGAGGCGGTCCAGGTCGGGTGCCTCGTGCGATACCGTGTGACGGGTGGATCACGAGCCTCCGAAACAGCCGATCACCATGCTCGCCGACCGGGTGCTGGCGCACCAGTCGCCGGTCGAAGGGGAGCGGCGGTCCCGATCGGGGATCCTCATCCCAGCGACGGCGCACGTCTCTCGTCGGCTGGCGTGGGCCGAGGTGGTTGCCGTAGGGCCGCATGTCCGGACGATCAAGGTTGGGGACAAGGTCCTGTTCAACCCGGACGACCGCTTCGAAGTGGAGGTCCACGGCGGGGAGTACCTCATTCTGCGCGAGCGCGACGTCAACGCCGTGGCTTCGGACCGGATCGACAGCGGCACCGGCCTCTACCTGTGAAGACACGATGACCACCGACCCACCCACCGCCGGCGCCCCCGCGGGCGATCCTGCCGGCCCGCTGCCGCCCGGGGGCCGGACGGCCACCCCGATCCCCTACGCGGCGGGGGAGCTGGACGCCGTCCGGTTCGATGCCGACGGTCTCGTCCCGGCGATCGTGCAGGACGCCTCCGACGGCACTGTGCTCATGCTCGGCTATATGAACGCCGAATCTCTGCGGCGGAGCCTTTCGACCGGGCGTACGTGGTTCTGGAGCCGCAGCCGGCAGGCGTACTGGTGCAAGGGGGAGACCTCGGGGGATCGCCAGTGGGTGCGGTCGGCCAGCTACGACTGCGACGGCGACACGCTGCTCTTCGTCGTCGACCAAGACGGTGACGGCGCGTGCCATACCGGGGCCCGGAGCTGCTTCTACCGGTCTTTCGGCCAGGGACCTGCGGCGGGTTCGTGAGCTCGCCGCAGGTCGCCCTCCGCTGTCGGCCCTCCCGCCAGGAGTTCGTGCAGCTCGCCGGACGCCACAGCATCGTGCCGGTGTGGTGTGACCTGATGGCTGACACGCTCACACCGGTCGGGGCGTTCCGCCGGGTGGCCGGCGACGAGCCGGGGTTCCTGCTCGAGTCGGTGGAGGGCGGTGAACGGTGGGGCCGCTACTCCTTCGTGGGCCGCCGGCCCCTTGCCAGGGTCATTGCCTCGGGCGGTCGGACGACCGTGGAGGGCAGGCTGCCCCTGCTCGCCACAGCCGTCGACGCGTCGTCGGCGGGGGTGCTCGACGTGATCGAAGCCATCCTCGCCGCCTACCGTTCGCCCGACCTTCCCGCGCTGCCACCGCTCCACGGGGGTCTCGTCGGCTACCTGGGCTACGACGTGGTCAGGGAGGTCGAGTACCTTCCGGGAGCCCCGCCGGACGACCTCGGCTTCCCCGATGCCGACCTTTCCCTGATCGGACAGCTGTGTGCCTTCGACCACTGGCTGCAGAAGGTCGTCTTGGTGGACAACGTGGTGCTGCACGATGGAGCGGATCCTGCCATGGCTGGCGCCGCGTACGACGCGTCGGTGGACCGCCTCGCCACGCTTGCGGCCGATCTCAACGAGCCGCTGCACGAGCCGGCAGCGGACTTCCCCGTCGTGGGGGAGGAGCTCGGGGCCGCGCGGCGGACGATGTCCTCGGCGGGCTATGCCAGCGCCGTCGACACGGTGAAAGCGCACATCCGGGCCGGTGACGTCTTCCAGGTGGTGCTGTCACAACGGTTCGACGTCGACCTCGGCGCCGACCCGTTCGACGTCTACCGGGTGCTGCGGGTGGTGAACCCCAGTCCATACCTCTACTTCCTCCGTACCGCGGCGTGCACGGTAGTCGGGTCGTCTCCCGAGCCGATGGTGCGCCTGCGCGACGGCGTGGTCGTGTCCCGCCCCATCGCCGGCACGCGACGCCGCGGAGCCACCGAGGAGGAGGACCAGATGCTGGCGGCCGAGCTGGCCGAGCATCCGAAGGAGTTGGCGGAGCACGTCATGCTCGTCGACCTGGCCCGCAACGACGTAGGCCGCGTGGCGACGTTCGGCAGCGAGCAGATCGACGAGCTCATGACGGTGGAGCGCTACAGCCACGTCATGCACCTGACCTCCCAGGTCTCGGGTCGGCTGGCCGATGGGCTGGGCCCGGTCGACGTGCTGCGCGCCACGTTGCCGGCCGGCACGCTCTCGGGTGCCCCGAAGGTCCGGGCGATGCAGATCATCGACGGGCTCGAGCCGACCAAGCGGGGCGTCTACGGCGGCGTGGTCGGCTACTTCGACCTTTCGGGGAACCTCGACACGGCGATCGCCATCCGGACCATGGTCGTGGGGCCGGACGGAAGGGCCTGCGTGCAGGCAGGAGCCGGCATCGTGGCGGACAGCGACCCGCAGGCCGAGGACGAGGAGTGTGCCAATAAGGCCGCTGCGCTTCTGGCGGCTATCCCGCCCGCCCGCCGCCTGTCCGCCCGCCGCCTGTCCGCCAGCCGGATGGCGGGGCTTGCGGGCGACGTTCCCGCCCTGTCCGCCACGGCGGCACGGACGGTGCGATGATCCCGGACCCGGCCCGGTCCTCGCCGGCCGGGAATGCCTCGCCGACCGGGAATGCAGGCGAGACGATCGCGGGCGACTACGACCGGCTCCGCAACCGGGTCGGCACGGTGCCCATCGGGCGGGACGCGGTCGCCGTTCGCGGCCCCGATGCGACGGCGTACCTTCAAGGCCAGTGCAGCCAGGACGTGGAGCGACTCGCCGAGGGAGCGTCGGTCGACGCCCTGCTGCTCTCGCCGCAGGGAAAGATCGATGCCCTGGTGCGGGTGACCCGCCGGGCGCCGGACGATCTCCTGGTCGACGTGGACGAAGGGCATGGGGCTGCGGTGATCGACCGCCTGCTCCGGTTCCGGCTCCGTGTGAAGGTGGACGTGGAACCCGAGACGTGGCACGTCACTGCGGTGCGGGGCCCGGAGTCCTCCCGGGTGACGGAGCGCGCCCCCGGATGGTGCGTGCCGTTCGTGTGGGGTGCGGTAGCGGGTGTCGACGTCTTCACCACCGAGCCGTGGACCGCGCACGACGTGCCGGCATGCGACGTGGCGGCGTGGGAGGCACTGCGCATCGAAGCTGGCATCCCGGTGATGGGCCGCGAGATCGACTCCCAGACGATCGCCGCCGAAGCAGGGCTCGTACGCCGGACCGTGGACTTCGACAAGGGATGCTTCACCGGTCAGGAGCTGGTCGCCAGGCTCGACGCCCGAGGAAGCCGGGTGGCCCGGGTCCTGCGCGGCCTCGTCGTGGACACCGGCGCCGAGCAGCCCGCCGCCGGGACGTCTGTGCTCGTCTCCGCACGCACTGTCGGCGCGGTCACGTCGGCCGCGTGGTCTCCCGGGCTGCAGGCCACGGTGGCGCTCGCCTATGTGCACCGGTCGGTGGAGCCACCGGCCGCCGTGGAGCTCGCCGATCCCGCTGACAGCAGGCGCCGGTGGACCGGCGAGGCCCGGGTCCTTCCGATCCTCCCGGCCTGACCAGCGCCAAGGCCCCATCTGCTGGCGAACGCACCACCTGCTCCTCAGCGGTGCGGTGCATCTGCTTCTCAGCGGTGCGGTGCACCTGCTCCTCAGCGGTGCGGTGCACCTGCTCCTCAGCGGTGCGGTGCACCGGTGCCGCACCGGTCGGGCCGCACGACACCGCGCCGGTAGGCTAGGCCGGTGCCGCGAACCACCTACCTCGACGCGATCGTCGGCGCCCATCGGGTGCGCGCGGCAGCCGACCGG
>JAJYAB010000282.1 GCA_021779775.1 Actinomycetes bacterium | reverse complement strand
GACGGCGCTGGTGCTGTGCGTAGCGCTGATCGCCGCGTTCGCGTCAGGGGGATCGGGGGGCTCTCCGGCGGCCAGCGGGCAGGCAGCGTCCGGCGGAGCGTTGGGCGCATCTGGGGGGGTCAGCGGTGCCGCCTCAGCCGGCGGTGCTGCCGGTCCAGGGTCATCTGGTGCGACAGGTGCCACATCTACTTCCGGGTCGGGTGCCGGTGGCGGCACCACCGGCGGTGCTGGTGGTGGTGGTGGTGGTGGTGGTGCGGTGACGACGCCTGGGGCGTACGCTCCGGGGACGACGGTGAGCGGGGTGGCGTGCGGGCCGAACGTGAAGCAGGTGACGTGGTCGGCGTACGCCCCGCCGTGCGTGCCGGCGTTCCACGGGAACAACGGCGGAGCGACGTCGCAGGGTGTCACGGCAAGCACGATCACGGTCAGCTTCCGCCTAGCGAACTCCGGGGAGTTCGGGGCGATCGCTTCGATCGCCGGCCCGGCGCTCGGCGAGCCCAGCGCATCGAGTGCTGCCCAGTTCGAGCAGAACCAGCTCGATGTTCTGAACACGTACATCAAGCTGTTCAACAAGACCTTCGAGCTCTACGGCCGCCAGGTGGTGATCAAGTCGTTCACCGGCCAAGGAGACCCGCTCCAGGAGATCCAGGGCCAGGACCTGTCGGCGGCCAACGCGGATGCCGCCACGGCCAAGTCGCTCGGGGCGTATGCCGACCTGTCCTCGCTCATCGCCGGTGGTGACACCCAACCGTACGAGGAAGATCTGGCCCACAACGGCATCATCTCCCTGGGGGCGATCTACATGCCGCAGCAGTGGTTCCAGCAGTTCTCGCCCTACGGCTACGGCGTCGCCTTCCCGAACGGCACGGGGCTCGGGACCGCGGTGGCCCAGTACGGCTGTGACCATCTGGCAGGCCTTCCGGTCGCCCATGCCGGTGGGGGGCTCGACGGGAAGCCGCGGGTGTTCGGCATGCTGGTGCCGGAGAACCCCGCCTACGCCGAGGTCGGCGACCAGATCCAGTCGACGCTGGCCAGCTGTGGGATCAAGCTGGCATCCCGGATCAACTACGCCCTCGACATCACCACCGGCCAGAGCCAGGCGACGAACGCCATCGCCCAGCTGAAGTCGGCCGGGGTGACCACGGTCCTGTGTGCGTGTGATCCGATCGTCCCCTCGTTCCTCACCCAGACCGCCGTGCAGCAGAGCTTCTTCCCGGAGTGGGATGTCCTGTGGTGGGGGGACCCGCTGGGCCGGCTGTCCACAACGTCCGAGTGGGTCAACGCCATCTCCTTCGGCGACCTGGCCCAGGCGCCGGTGCCGTCGCAGACCGAGGCGTACCGGGCTTTCGAAGCGGTGCAGCCGGGGACGAACCCGGGCAACGAGTTCCTGTACTACCCGCAGCTCTACGCGACGATGCTGCTGTTCTACGACGGGCTGCAGGCCGCTGGGCCCGACCTCACCCCGCAGAACTTCCTGAAGGGCATGTCGACCTTGCCGCCGGTGGCCGGCGGCGAGTTCGGGGCGTGGAACTTCCAGGCGGATCCCTACGACCCGTCGGCGTCATGGCAGCTCGGCTGGTGGAACCAGAACCTCACGAGCAACCTCGACGGCCAGCAGGGCGGGTGGCAGGGCTGCGCCTCCGGTGCCACCTTCGCCTACAACGCCCCGTCGAGCTGGGGGCCGCCCCACACGCCGCCGCCGTGCTTCGGGTCATGACCAGCCAGATCACCGCGGAGCGGGGGAGGCCCCATGAACGACCCTGAGTCATTGTCGGACGTGGTTTCCGAGAGCGTCAATGGCACTTCGTTGCCGCGGCGCTACGTGGAGAGGATCGCCGCTCGCCTCCTCGCCCGCTGGGGTCGCCGCTACGTGGCGCTGGCCGGGGCCGGGCTCGTCCTGAGCCTGGTAGCGGTCTTCCTGCCGAGCGTGTCTCCGGAAAGCGGGCTGGGCCTGGGGGTACCCCTGGGAAGCAGCGCCGTGATGGCACCCGGCAATGGCGGGGGGGCAGGCACCGGTGTCGGCGGGATGGCTGCCGGGACCGGGGGGGTCTCGGGCACTGCCACCATGGCCCCGATCGCGCTGTCGGCTGACGCCTTCGGCACTCCCCCATCAGCTGCCCCCGGCGCGATCACCGCACCCACCGACGGATCCACCGCACCCACCGGGGGCAATGGCGGGTCGGGGTTTGATTTCGGGACGCCGACATCGACGGGGACCGGCGTTCCCACGCCGCCCGCCTCGGCCATCCCGCCCTGCCCGCTGCCCCTCCCCAGCGCCAAGGTGCCCCCGACCTCGCTCGGCACCATTCTGAGCGCGCTCGGCCCGATCCTCACCGTGGCCGGACCGTTTGTCACGACCATCTTGTCGGTAATACCCATCGTTTCCCCCCTACTGCCGGTCATCGGGCCGCTCCTCGGCGCCATCGCCCCTTATGAGGGCCCGTTCAACACCGTGGCGGATGCCCTCGCACCGATCCTGGCGCCGCTGGAGAACGCACTGCTGCCACTCGTCCAGGCTGTCGCCCCGCCACTACTGAGCGCACTCGGTACCGCACTGACTCCATTGGTCACCGCTGTGGCCGACACGTCGATCATGGGATGTGTGGCGGTCGTCATAGGTGACCTGGCCGCCGCCATACCCCCACCGTCGGGTTCGTCGGGTTCGTCGGGTTCGTCGGGTTCGTCGGGTGGCACGGCTGGCATGTTGGCCAGCTTGGCTGGTGGAGCGGCGGGTACTGCGTCGCCGCACGTGGCCGGTGCCACTGCACCGGTCGTGGTCCAGCAGGTACCGTGGTCGTCGGGCCTCAGCACGGCTGACCGTGCTGCGGTCAGCACCCTCGCCGCCCAGAACGTCCCGGTCATGCTGAACCTGCTCGATGTTCCCCCTGCTGGTTCGTCGAGCTCGGGTCCTGGGTTCGCACAGTGGGTGAAGGGAATGGTCCAGTCGCTGCCGCAGGTGAGCATCTGGCAGATTGGTGCGGCACCATCGGGAGCGTCGCCGCCGGGCACCGACGCCTCGGTGGTGTCTGCCCTGCAGGCCGCCGAGCAGAACCGCCGCGTCGGCCAGTTCGTCGGGGTCGGCGTGGCCGGTACGGAGGCGAACGGCCCGGTTCCGCTGCTCACGGCAGCGGAAGGCGGGTTGGGCCGGAGCCTGAACTTCGTCGGGGTCGACTACACAGCACCGGCGGGTGCCACACCAGGTAACGCGGCCGTCGGGCTGCACCAGATGCTGGCTGCTGTCCGCCAGCTGGTGCTGCCCGCTGCCGGTGTGGCATCGACCGTCCCGATCTTTGCCACGGCCGGGTACCAAGGAGCATCGCCTGGTGCTGAGGCGCAGGCGCTCAGCGCCTTCTCCGCCGCCGCCCGAGGTCTCGGGGTGGGCCTCCTCGCCTGGCAGGCTGGGTCCGACGTCTCGACGCCGGTCGCCGCTCTGTTGACGTCACCGCAGGCACGACCGTGATGCCACCAGTCCCCGACTCCGAGGAGGCTCCGCCGCGCCTGTTCCGCCCGAGCGCCTGGCGGACAACCACCAGGCGCCTGGCCGGCAGCCGCAGCGGCAGGCTGGTCGGCGTGCCGGGCGGCTCGCTGCTCGGCGT
>JAJYAB010000281.1 GCA_021779775.1 Actinomycetes bacterium | reverse complement strand
CGGCGTGGGCGCGCACCATGGGGCCCACTGCCCGGCGCACCACCCGGTAGGCGCCGGTCAGGTTGGTGTCGATCACCTGCTGCCAGGCAGGCTCCGGCATCCGCAGCAGCAGGGCGTCCCTGGTGATGCCGGCGTTCGCTACGAGCACCTCTACTGGCCCGAACGTCGCGTCCACGGCGGCGAACGCCTCGTCTACCTGGTCGGCCTGCGTCACGTCGCAGCGGACCGGCAGCAGGTCGGGAGTCCCGGCCGGGCCGGACAGGTCTGTGGGCTTCTCGGTGCGGTAGGTGATCGCCACGCGGTCCCCTGCGGCCTGGAACCGTCGGGCGCAGGCGGCGCCGATGCCGCGCGTGCCTCCGGTCACCATGACGACGCGGCCGGCACCGTCCTCGCTGGGCTGGTGGGGCATGAGCATCCTCTCGGAGCTGGGGAGACGGTTCGAGCTGGGGAGACGGTTCGAGCCGTCGGGTGATGGACGGGTGATAGAGGTGGGAGCGGCACGCCAGGGTCCGCCGAGATGGTCTCCTGGGTCAGGACGCGCCGCCCACTCGGAGCCAGGCCAGCGGCTGTCCTGCCACCACCCGCTCCCCTGCGTGGGCCAAGAACCCCACGACCTTCCCGGCGAACGGTGTCCGGACATCTTCGCCGCCCACCATGCCCAAGCAGTCACCGACGGCAACTGTCGGGCCTTCTCCTGGGGGTGCTCCTGGCCCGGGGGCGTTGCACGCGTCGTCCGGTTCGAACACGCCAGCGGCCGGTGCGACCACCACCCGCTCGGAGGTGTAGAGATGCTCGCCCTGGTGCGCCGCGGCATAGGCATGCCACGACTCGGTCCCCGCCACCTGGTCGACGAGCTCGTCGAGATGCTCAGGGGCGGACACGGCGAGGCTCTGAAGGTCAGGCTGGGCGCGCCGGGCAAGTCCGCAGAGCACACCTCCGGGGCCGACCTCCACCAGGACTGTCGCCCCGAGAGCCGCCAAGGTGGCCAGCGACTGGCTCCACCGGACGGGACTGCACAGCTGGGCGGAGAGAAGGCCAGTCCAGTCTTCCGCTCCCTCGTGGACCCGTCCGTCGACGTTGGCCACCACCGGCACCTCGGGTCGCAGGAACCCTGTGTCGCCCAATGCTTTACGCAGCCGGCCGCGCGCGGGAGCCATGAACATCGTGTGGAACGCTCCCGACACGGCAAAGGGCATGACCTTGCGGGCACCGAGCTCCTTGGCGATCTCCCCGGCCCGCTTGACCGCCGTCGGATCGCCTGCCACCACGACCTGTCCGGGGGCGTTGTAGTTCGCCACCCAGACGTCTGCCTCCGCTCGCTGGCAGGCGATCTCCACCGTGTCGTCGTCGGCTCCGAGGACGGCTGCCATGGTGCCCGGGCGCTCGACCGCCGCTTCGTGCATGGCCTCGCCCCGTTCGACGACCAGCCGGATCCCGTCGGCGAAGGGCAGCGCCCCTGCAGCTGCGAGGGCGGTGTACTCGCCGAGACTGTGGCCAGCGCAGAGCGTGGGCGCCAGACCGACACGCTCGATGGCATCGAGGACCACCAGGCTCGACACGAACGTCGCCAGCTGGGCGTTGGCCGTCAGCGCCAGCTCCTCGGATCCGGCGTCGAGGAGCAGGTACGCCACGTCGCGTCCGGACACCTCCGACGCTTCGCCGACGACTTCCCACGATGGGTGCTCGACCCATGCTCGACCCATGCCGGGGCGCTGCGACCCTTGACCCGGAAAGGTGAACGCCAGCACCATGCTCCTCTCGAACCGTCCCCCTGCTTGGACCGTCCGGGCCGCCGAAGGGTTACATGCGCCATCCCCGACGGCGACCTGGTGCCCGGAGCGGGACTCGAACCCGCACGCCCTTTCGGACAGGGGCTTTTGAGGCCCCCGCGTCTGCCATTCCGCCATCCGGGCGAAGTGGACCCGGAGCCTATCGTCCGGGTACGGCTACCCCGCGTCGTACGCTGGTGTGGTGCATGTCGCTGGCGTCGAGCTCCGGTGGCTCGACCTCCACCTGCGTCGTCCCCACCGGAGCGCGCAAGGACGGTCGACGGCACGGCCCGTGGTCTGGCTGCGGGTGGTCATGGACGATGGCATCGAGGGGTTCGGCGAGTGTGCGGCGCTCGCCGAGCCGACCTACAGCGAGGAGTACGCCGCCAGTTCCTGGCTGGTGCTCCAGCAGCACCTGGTCCCCCGACTGCTCCAGTCTGGCGACCTGGGGGAGCCGCCCGGTGCAGGCGACGGTCCGGCCGGTGCACCGTGGCAGGCCGGTGCACCGTGGCAGGCGCCGGCAGCGCACGTGGCGAAGGTGTCGGCCGAGGTACGCGGCCATAACATGGCGAAGGCGGCGCTGGAGATGGCGGTCGTCGACGCAGCGTTGCGCCGGGCGGGGCGTTCGTTGGCTGACTGCCTGGGCATCGCCGTCTCCCGCGTGGAGGCCGGCGCGGTCGTCGGCATCGGCGACACGGTCGAGGCACTGGTGGACGAAGTCGCGGAGCTGGTGGTCCGGGGGTTCCGGCGGGTGAAGGTGAAGATACGGCCCGGTTGGGACCTCGCGCCGCTCGGTGCGCTGCGCCGGTCCTTCCCCGGTCTGCTGCTGCAGGCCGACGCCAACGGCGCGTACCGGCCGGACGACGTGGAGGTCCTGCGGCGGCTCGACGACCTACGGCTCACGTGCATCGAGCAGCCGCTGCCCCCCGACGATCTCGTCGGTCACGCCCAGGTCGCCGGGGCGATCGTCACCCCGGTGTGCCTCGACGAGTCGATCACGTCGCTCGGGCGGCTCGACGAGGCCCTGGCCCTCGGCGCGTGCCAGGTGGTCTGCGTCAAGCCGGCGTGCGTCGGGGGGATCGCCGCTGCGCAGCAGGTCCACGAGCGCTGCCGGCAGGCCGGTGTCGACCTGTGGTGCGGCGGCATGCTCGAGACAGGACTGGCGCGCTCGGCCAACACGGCGCTGGCTGGTCTGCCCGGCTTCACCTTGCCCGGGGACCTCGACGGCGGGCCGAGGTTCGAAGAGGGTGAGCCGGTAGTGGCGCCGCAGGCCATCGGCGGCTGGGTGCCGGTGCATCGCGGACCTGGCGTCGGCCCGCCGCCTGATCATGCCGTGTTGGGTCGCCTGTCGCGCCGGGTGGCATGGCTCGGTGCAGGTGGTCTGCCGGAGAAGACGTAGAATTGCGAGCATGCACCGGTCCCTCGTCGAACGGTCGCTGCGCGATGTGCATGGCCGCCTCGTGAAGGCGCGCCATGACCTCGCGGTGCTCGACGAGCAGTTGGAGGTGCTGAGCGACGCAGCAGACGAGGCGCGCATCCGGTCGCTCGTGTCGGAGACGCCGCTCGCTGCCAGTGAGTTCACCGACGCCCAACGCCACGCCGATGTCGCCAGCCGAGCACGGGCGAGCTTGGTGGATACGATCGGGGCACTCGAGCGGCGCCAGGACGACCTCCTGGGCCAGCTGGTCGTCGAGCCCCGATAGCCCCGCACCGAACCGAAGGAGACCGGCACCGTAATGGCCAGGCGCGTCGTGATCGCCGAGGACGAGGCCATCATCCGCCTCGACCTGAAGGAGATCCTGCAGTCCGAGGGGTTCGACATCGTGGGGGAGACCGGGCGCGG
>JAJYAB010000280.1 GCA_021779775.1 Actinomycetes bacterium | reverse complement strand
CCGCCTCGACCAGAGCCTCCACATCTCGGGCGGTCCGCGGCCGCGTGACCGCGCCCAGTGAGGTGGCCGTGCGGCCCCATCCGGACAGGACGGTGTCGGTCGTCACCGCATGCCCGGCGCTCGTCATGCGGAGATCCTGATCATGCCGAGATCCTGATCACGCGTAGATCCCGATGGCGAACAGTGTCGCCCACAGCAGGCCGAGCACCTGTAGCGTCCGGTCTCCCAGCGCCAGGTCCTCGGGAGCGCCGCCGTGGCCAGTCTCGAACCGGAGCTCCAGGTGCAGCACGGCCAGCACGAACGGAAGGATCGACAGCTCGAACCACATCGGATGGTGGCCGCTGCCGAGCGCCGGCGCCCGCCCGAACGCCCACTGGCAGTAGGCCGTGACGAGGACCGAGGCAGCGATGAGCCGCACCGACCGCAGGAAGGTGGGAGGGTAGGTCCCGAGGGTCCGGCGGATCTCGGCGCGTGACTCGCCGAGATCCGCGTGCTCTGCGCTGCGCTTGCCGGCCACCACGAGCAACGACCCGAAGGTGGCGACGATCAGGAACCAGTTGGTGAGCTCGATGCCGGTGGCCACGCCGCCGGCGATGCCCCGCAGGACGAAGCCGGAGGACACGCAGGCCAGGTCGATGATCGGCTCGTGCTTCAGGCGCACCGAATAGGCAGTCACCACGGCGGCGTAGATGGCGATCACCAGGGCCAGGTGCGAGCCGGCCATCACCCACGCCAGGGCCACGGCCACGGCGAGGGCCGCGCTGCCGACGGTGACTGCCACGAGTGGCGACACGATGCCGGCAGCCACCGGCCGGTGCCGCTTCACCGGGTGCAGGCGGTCGGCGGCGGCGTCGAGGGTGTCGTTGATGCAGTAGGTGCCCGAGGCAGCCAGGCAGAACAGCCCGAACGCCCCGAAGGCGAGCAGCGCCGTATGACGGTGCTGCAGCACGCCGGCTGCCCCGGGCGCGGCGAGCACCAGCACGTTCTTCAGCCACTGCTTGGGTCGGGCCACCTGGAGGAGGCCGCGTAGCAGCGCCGGTGCAGATCGGGGTCCGGGGGAGGCGGTCATGCCTTCCCGCCGGGCTGTCACCAGGCGCGCCATCGAGGGATTCCTGTTTCCCGGCTTTCGACGGATGCGCTCGACCGGGTACAAGCCCGGCCACGATACCACGGCCGTTTGGCGCACCCACCGGGTCACCTGCCTACACTCGGGGACCGATGAGGCGTCCCTACCGTGTCGTTGTGGCGAAGCCCGGGCTCGACGGCCACGACCGGGGTGCCAAGGTGATCGCCCGAGCACTGCGCGACTTCGGCTTCGAGGTCATCTACACCGGCTTGCACCAGACGCCTGCCCAGGTGGTCGAGGCGGTCGTGCAGGAAGATGCCGACGCGCTGGGCCTGTCGCTGCTGTCCGGGGCGCACCTGACGCTGGTCCCTAAGGTGGTGGACGGCCTGCGGGCCGCCGGAGTGGGCGACGTGATGGTCCTGGTCGGCGGCATCATCCCCGAGGGCGACATCCCGGCGCTGAAGGCGCTCGGCGTGGCTGAGGTCTTCACGCCGGGCACGCCGCTGCCGGCGATCGCCAAGTGGTTGGCGGCGGCGCTCGACGAGCAGGAGCCGGCCTGACCGGCCAGCCGCCATGGTGGTCACATCGTTGGTCGCCTGTTCCTCACGGACGGCGGCCGGGCCCACCGACCGGGGAGAGCAGCGATTTCCCCGGACCAGGAGGCCAGAAGACCAGGCCAGAAGATCAGGGCCACAAGACCAGGACCAGAAGAGAGGAATCGGACCCGGTGGATCTCTACGAGTACCAGGGGAAGCAGTACTTCGCCCGCTTCGGCATCCCTACGTCGCCCGGGGGGGTGGCCACCACCCCCGGCGAGGCGGTCATCCAGGCTGAGGAGGCCGGATATCCCGTGGTGGTGAAGGCGCAGGTGAAGGTGGGTGGCCGGGGCAAGGCAGGCGGCATCCGGCTGGCTGCCGACGCCGGCGAGGTCCGCCGGCATGCCGAGGCGATCCTCGGCATGGACATCAAGGGCCACCGGGTGGACGTCGTGTGGATCGAGCATGCCTCCGACATCGCAAGCGAGTACTACGCCAGCTTCACCCTCGACCGCTCGGCCAAGAAGCACCTGTGCATGGTGTCGGCCAAGGGCGGGGTCGACATCGAAGAGGTGGCGGCGACCGACCCCGGGGCCATCGCCAAGGTCCACGTCGACCCGGTGGACGGGTTGTCGGTGGACGTCGCCGCGAGGTTGGTGGCGGACGCCGGGCTCGACGAGGAGGCGCAGGGCCAGGCGGCCGAGCTGCTGGTCCGCCTGTACGCCTGCTACGTCGAGGGCGACTGCGATCTGGCGGAGATCAACCCGCTGATCCTGACCACCGAAGGGCGGGTCCACGCGCTCGACGCGAAGGTCTCCCTCGACGACAACGCCGCCTACCGGCATCCCGAGTGGGAGGAGTTCGCCGGCACCGAGACGCTCGACGAGCGCGAGGTGCTGGCCAAGGAGAAGGGCCTGAATTACATCGGCCTGTCGGGCTCGGTCGGCATCATCGCCAACGGGGCAGGCCTGGCGATGAGCACGCTCGACGTGGTGAACCAGGCCGGGGGGACGGCGGCCAACTTCCTCGACATCGGTGGTGGGGCGAACGCCGACGTGATGGCCGCCGCGCTCGACGTGATCAACACCGACCAGGCGGTACGGGCGATCTTCGTCAACATCTTCGGCGGCATCACCCGCTGCGACGAGGTGGCGAAGGGGATCGTGGAAGCGTTGGGCCGGGTCGACCTGCGCTCGCCGATCGTGCTGCGGCTCGACGGCACGAACGCTGTCGAAGGCCGGGCGATCCTGGCCGGCCACCTGTCGGACCGCTTGGTGGTGGAGGAGACGATGCTCGGTGCGGCCCGTCGGGCCGTCGGGCTGGCAGGAGGGAACCGGTGAGCATCTTCGTCGACGAGAAGACCAAGGTCGTGGTGCAGGGCCTGACGGGGGGGCAAGGACGGTTCCACGGGCTCCGCAACCGCGACTACGGCACCCAGGTGGTGGCCGGCGTCAACCCGGCCAAGGCCGGCAGCGACGTGGAGGGCATACCGGTGTACGGCTCGGTGGCCGAAGCGGTCGCCGACACCGGTGCCGACGCCTCGTTCGTCGTGGTCCCTCCGAAGGGAGCGGCGGCCGCCATCTTGGAGGCGGCTTCCGCCGGCATCCGCTTCGTCGTTTGCATCACCGAGGGCATCCCGGCCCAGGACGAGGCGCTGTTCTCCAACATCTTGCGCCGTGACTACCCGGGCACCCGGCTGCTCGGGCCGAACTGCCCGGGGATCATCTCGCCGGGCAAGTGCAACATCGGCATCACCTCGGGCGACATCGCACTGCCCGGAGGTCCGGTTGGCATCGTCAGCCGTTCGGGGACCCTCACGTACCAGGCGCTGCACGAGCTGTCGCAGCAGGGCGTCGGGCAGACCACCTGTGTCGGCATCGGCGGCGACCCGGTGCCGGGCACCAGCTTCATCGACTGCCTCGCCGAGTTCGAGGCCGATGCCGACACCCGGGCGGTGATGATGATCGGCGAGATCGGTGGCTCGGCCGAGGAGCAGGCTGCGGAATTCATCCG
>JAJYAB010000279.1 GCA_021779775.1 Actinomycetes bacterium | reverse complement strand
CAGCGCATCGCGCTGCGCCTCAAGCGCCGCGTCGTGGGCCTGGACCTGACGCAGCCGTCGGCGATCAAGGAGCACGTCTTCGGCAAGATCCTCCGGGTCGACCACGCCGACTTCGAGGGGACCGACGCGCTGACGATGGTCGTGGCCCTGACCGAGGTGATGCCGGTGCAGAAGGGTGAACCCCCCAGTAGTCGGCACACCGACCGACGGCCTTCCGCTCCTGACGCTCGGAACTGAGCCCATCGTCGCGCGCCAGCACATCGTCTGGGGTGGCGGACTCGGCGGCAGCAGGACTGCGCACTGGTGGTCGACCACCAGTGCCCTCTGGGAGGCACCCCGATCCGTCCGCGCCCGTCCCAGGGCCGATTCCCGGAGGACTCTCGATGGCTCGTGCCGCCACCTTCCCGTCAATCCCTGCAGGCCACCGCCGGGGTCGCCGTACCCTGCGAAGCGAGCGCATCATCGCCACGCGGGCCGTGGCCGAGTCGCTGGTGTCGCTGGCCGGCTTGCAGCGCCGCCCGGTGCGCAACCAAGCCGGCGACGAGATCGGCCGACTGGTCGACGTGGTTGCCCGCTGGTCGGACGGGCAGACGTACCCGCCGGTCACCGGCCTGGTGGTCCGTATCGGGCGCCGTCTGGCCTTCGTCGATGCGGCGTCGGTCGACCGGCTCGGGTGGGCGGAGGTGTGGCTGGCGTCGAGCCGGCTCGACCTCATGGACTTCGAGCGTCGACCCGGCGAGGTGATGCTCGGTCGTGACGTGCTCGACCACCAGCTGGTCGATACCGACGGCGTGCAGGTGATCCGGGCGGCCGACCTCTACCTTGCTCCCGTGCTGGGGCGGATCCGGCTGGTCGGTGTGGACGTCAGCATCCACTCCCTGGTGCGACGGCTGGGCCCGGTGCGCTGGCGCCCGCGTCCGACTCCCGACCGCGTCATCGACTGGTCGGCGATCCAGCCCTTCGGCGATTCCGGTGGTGGCCCGAGCGAGGTCCGTCTCCGCACGTCCAACGACGGCCTCCACCGCCTGCGGCCTGGCGAGCTGGCAGACCTCCTCGAAGATCTCGAGCGTCCCGCTCGCGCCGAGCTGCTCGACGTGCTCGATCCGGGCGAGGCGGCGGACGCGCTCGAGGAGATGGATCCGGACGAGGTCCGGAACCTCCTGCGCGAGGTGGAGCCGGCACGGGCCGCTGCGCTGGTCGAGGGGATGGAGCCGGACGAGGCGGTGGACGCCTTGCGTGCCCTGGGGCGGGTCGATCGCGACGTGCTTCTCGAGTGGATGGATCCGACGATCGCCGGGCGCCTGGTGGCGCTGCTCGACTATCCGGAGGACCAGGCCGGAGGCATCATGACGACGCTGCTGGTGGTGGCACGGACCGACGACACGGTAGAGGAGGTGCGGCGCAGGCTGGGCGAGCTGACGGAGCATCGCCACGATGTCGACGCGGTCGCGGTGGTCGACGGCGACGGGCGCCTGGTGTGGGACCTTCCCCTGTTCGACCTGGTCGTCGCTCCGCCGGCGGCTCGGGTGGGGCAGCTGGTGGAGCACGAGGCCACCGTCACCGTGGCGCCCGGCGCCGACTTGAACGAGGTGGCGAGCCGGTTCGTGGAGGCCCGGCGGCTCTCCCTGCTGGTGGTCGAAGCGGGCCGGCCGGTGGGCAGGATCCTGGCGGACGACGTCGTCGATGCGCTGCTGCCGTCGAAGGGGAGGCTCCACTTCCCACGGTTCTTGCAATGACCGCAGCCAGGAGCGGGGCCGCGGCTGGCGGGCCGGCGACGCTGGGGCCGTCGGCTCCGGCCCCGTGGGCCCGCCGGCGCCGCCGGCTGCTCGCTTACCTGGCGATCGCCGGGCCCGGACTGATCGCCGCGAACGCCGGCAACGACGCCGGGGGGGTGACGACCTACGCATCGGCCGGGGCCCAGTTCGGGTACCGGACGCTGTTCTTCATGGTCGTGGTGACCATCTTCTACGTGTCCGTGCAGGAGATGGTCGCCCGCCTGGCTGCCCATCCCGGCAAAGGCCTGGCGGCGCTGATCCGCGAGGAGTTCTCGTTGCGGTGGACGGCGATGGCCATGGTGTGCTTCACCGTGGCCAACGTGGGCCTGGTGGTGACCGAGTTCGCCGGCATCGCCACGGCGTTCGGGCTGTGGGGGGTGTCGCGCTACCTGTCGGTGCCTGCCGCCGCCGCCGTCATCTGGCTTATGGTGCTGCTCGGGTCCTACCGGTACGCCGAGCGGGTGTTCCTCCTGCTGTCGCTCGGCTTCGTTGCCTATCCGATCGCCATGATCTTCGGGCATCCTGCGTGGACCAAGGTGGGATCCCAGCTGGTGCTGCCCCACTTCCTCGGCACGAAGGCCTTCGTGCTGGTCGGGGTGGCCCTCATCGGGACGACCATCACCCCGTACATCCAGCTGTACGAGGCGGGCGCGGTGGTCGATCGCGGCATCGGCCCCGAGGACTACCACTTCGCCAGGATCGACGCCGTGGTGGGGGCGATCTTCTCCGACGTCATCTCCGTCTGCATCATCGTCGTCACGGCGGCGGCCATCGGGGGAACGGGGGCACTCACTTCGGCGGTCGATGCCGCCCGGTCGCTCCGACCGGTCGCCGGCTCCGGGGCCGAGGCGCTGTTCGGCCTGGGCTTGCTGGGTGCGTCGGCGCTGGCCGCTGCCGTGGTCCCCCTGTCGACGTCCTACGCGCTGGCCGAGACGATCGGAGTCGAGCGGTCGGTGTCGCGAACCTTTCGTGAGGCCCCGCTGTTCCTGGGTCTGTTCAGTGCCCAGATCGCCATCGGCGCGCTGGTGGTGCTCGCCCCAGGGAACCTGATCCACCTCATCGTCAACGTCCAGGTGCTCGAGGGCCTCATCACCCCGGTCACCCTCGGGTACGTGCTGGTTCTCGCCAATCGGCGCCGCCTGCTGGGTGCGGCGGCCAACGGGCTGTTGGCTCGCGTCGTGGGCACGGCGTCGTTCGTCACAGTCGGCGGCTTCTCCCTCCTGCTGGTCGTGCTGACCGTAGGCGCCTGGGTCGGCTTGCGATGAAGCACCAGGTCCGGCCGTCGCAGCCACGCCCGCTTGCGTCGGGTGCCCTGGCCGGGGGAGGCTGTTCGGCCATGGTCGCCGACGACGGAGGGGTTCGTGCTTGATCGGATCCGGCACCTCGTGGCCGACACCCGCCAGTCGTGGGAGCGCAGCAGGAGCATCAGCGTGCCTGGGCGGGTCCCGGGCGCTGCGCCGGAGCCCGGTGGGCTCCGGATCGCCTATCTGGTGTACCGGGGCAACCCCCGCTGCGGGGGCCAGGGCGTCTACACCCGGCACCTGGCACGTGAGCTGGTGGCGCTCGGTCACAGCGTGGAGGTGTTCGCCGGGCAGCCCTGGCCGGTGCTCGACGACGGGGTGGGGTTCACGCCGGTTCCCGGGCTCGACCTCTACCGCGACCCGGACCCGTTCCGCTTCCCGCACCCGAGCGAGGTCCGATCTGCAGTGGACCTGTTCGAGTTCGCCATCATGTGCACCGCCGGGTTCCCCGAGCCCCGGACGTTCTCGCTGCTCGGTCGGCCCCTCCTCGTCGCCCGCGCGCGCGACTTCGACGTTGTCCGCGACACCACGTGCCTCGGCT
>JAJYAB010000278.1 GCA_021779775.1 Actinomycetes bacterium | reverse complement strand
GGCGACGCGGCGATCCTCGGCGTGGTGGGCACCATCCGCCAGACCCTGCGCCAAGCAGACACGTTGTACCGCACCGGCGGCGACGAGTTCCTGGTGCTGGCCCCGTTCACCGACGCTGCCGGAGCGACCGAACTGATGACCCGGGCCGAGACCCTCGGCGGACCGCCGTTCAGCTGGGGGGTCGCCAGCCTGGTGACTGACTGCATCAGCGAGGACGACGATCCGACGCTGCTGCTGCAGGCAGCGGACGCCAACCTGTACGAGCGCCGCCGAGCGCGCCGCCAGCGGCGCGGCGGGCCGGCAGGATGGAAGCGCACCCTGGGGGTGATGGGCGTCGCTGCATCGGTGGCAGCAGCCACCGCGTTGGCATCCGGGCTCCCCGAGAGCACGGTCCGTGCAGGGACCAGAACCTTCGCCGCCGGATCACGGCACGTGGAGCGCCCAGTGCCACAGCGCCCACTGCCACAGCGCCCACTGCCACAGCGCCCACTGCCACAGCGCCCACTGCCACAGCGCCCAGGGGGCACCACCGCGTCGACCGTCGTGTCGACGGCGATCCCCGCCGCGCCGGCGGCGCCAGTAACGCCGATCCCCCCGGTGCCGGCGGGGACGGTCACCGTGGCAATCCCCTCGACGGCCATCGTCGGCGCGCAGACCGTAGCGCTGGTCACCCCACATACGACCACGCCCACCTCGGCGCCCCAGCCGCCACCGACCCACCCGGTCTCCCCGCTCCCGCTCCCGTCCCCGCTCCCGTCGCCGCTCCCGCCGCCGCCCGCCAACCATGGACATGGCGACGGACACGGCCATGGCCATGGCCATGGCGACAGCCAACCGGCGGGGAGCAGCGAGGCGAGCCCCCGGGGCCACACAGCGGACGGGCCACCAGCGGACGGCAGCCAAGGCGGTAGCGGCGGGCCGGGCGCCAAGTGGCAGGCCTGATCCGGTCCGCCCTCGGGCTGCACCGCCCTCAGGCCGCACCGCCTCGGGATCGCAGCTGCCCGACGACCTGCGGCACCACCGCCAGCGCCCATTCGACCTCGGCCTCGGTGGTGGTGGTGCCGAGGCTGAACCGCACGGCACCGGATGCCTGCTCGGCCGTCCAGCCCATGGCCGACAGCACATGGCTCGGCTGCAGGGCGCCACTGGCGCACGATGCTCCGGCCGACGCGTACACGCCGGCCTGGTCGAGCAGGAACAGCAGCTCCTCGCGGTCGATCCCCGGCACCCGGACGTGGCAGGTGCCCGCCACCTGCTCGGGAGCTCCGGTCACCTGCAAGCCGTCGACCGATGCGTGCAACCCGTCGGCCAGGCGGCTACGAAGCCGGGCGACCCGCCGCACCGTCTGCGTCCGATCGGCCGTCGTCGCCGCCAGGGCGGCAGCCAGGCCGGCGATGCCGGCGACGTTCTGGGTTCCGGGCCGCCGATCACGCTCCTGGCCGCCGCCGAGGAGCAGCGGGCGGACGGGGATCGATCCGCGCGACACCATCGCCCCGACCCCCTGCGGGCCGCCGAACTTATGGGCGCTCACCGTCACGAGGTCGGCACCCTCGGCCAACCGGGCCACGTCGAGCCAGCAGACGCCATGGACGGCGTCGGTATGGACCAAGGCCTCGGGGGCTCGGCGACGGACCAGCTCAGCCACCGCTGGCAAGGGCTCGACGGTGCCGACCTCGTTATTGGCCAGCATCACCGACACGAGCACCACGTCCCGGTCGAGCACCGCGTCGAGCGCGTCGAGGTCGACGATGCCGGACTGGTCGACGGGCACGGTCACACCACCGAGCGACCTGACCGGCTCCAACACCGCGTGGTGCTCCACCGCCGAGCACACGAGCCGCCCGGGGCGGGCCCGGAAGGCACCTTGGACCGCCAGGTTCGCCCCCTCGGTGCCCCCGGAGGTGAACACCACGTCGCCCGGAGCACACCCGAGGCACTCGGCCACCACCTCGCGGGCGTCGTCGAGGGCACGCCGAGCACGGCGGGCCAGCTGGTGGCTGCCCGACGGGTTGCCGACCTGGCCACGCAGCCAAGGCTCCATGGCGGCCAGGGCTTCGGCCCGCAGGGGCGTGGTGGCGGCGTGGTCGAGGTAGGCCGCCGGCATCACGGCTGCACGACCATGACCACCGTGGCCGCGACGAACAGGACGACCAGCACCGACGCGCCGAGCTCGATGCGGCGGCACACGGCGGTCACCGCCACCAGGTCGGCGGCGCCCCAGTCGCCCGCGACGACGCCCACCAGCCGGCGCTCGGCCGGCCAGACCACCATCTCGGCCACGGCGACCGCGCCGGCCCACAGCACGAGGCCGGTCACCACGAAGCCGTCGTCGGGCCGGAACGCGCCGTGGCTGAGGCCCACCAGGGCGAACCCGAGGACAGGGACGGCGTAGACGGCGCGCGGAGCCCAGTTGGTGGGCGAGCGGAAGTAACGGCGGACAGCCGGGGCGCCGGGCGCCAACGGGCCTTGCGCTGCCCGCCCGGCATGCCAACCGGTGAGCCCGACGGTCCCGAAGCCGACCACCGCAGCCAGCATATGGGCCACGAGCACCAAGCTGTAGGCAGGGCCTCGGGGCACGGAGGTCGCCAGCACCGTCACCGGCAAGCCTGCTGCCGGCAGCGGCCGGACCACATGGAGGGCAACCAGCACCGTGCCATGGTCGCCGGTCTGTGCCCGGGTCGCCAGCCACCCGGTCGCCAGCACCGCCGCCAGGAAGCCCGGGCCACCGGCAAGCCCGGGCGGCCCACACCTCGCCCACGGCCACCGGACGTGGGATTCCTCACAACATTGGCCCAACGGGAATGGCCGGCCTTCTCGGATGTCTGCCGGGCGTCGAAACGGTGACGTGGAGCGAACGACTGCATACGACCGCCTACCTCGGGACGGTATGTTGGAGGAGAACTGCGGTGTGAGGCCAGACCGGTCCGGGAAGGACCGGCGCGGGGGGTCGCGGGCGA
Source organism: Actinomycetes bacterium (assembly GCA_021779775.1). Classification (GTDB taxonomy): domain Bacteria; phylum Actinomycetota; class Acidimicrobiia; order Acidimicrobiales; family UBA8190; genus JAJYAB01. The sequence goes on along the minus strand of JAJYAB010000278.1, from coordinate 688 downwards.
CCGGAGGGACGACAGCAGGACGTCGAGTGACGAGCCGAGGAAGCCGGTGAGCCGGACATGACCCAACTACGACTGGATCCGCTCACCGGACGATGGGTCGTCGTCAGCGTCGACCGGGCCGACCGGCCCGAGGCCTTCACCCCGCCGACCCCATCGCAGACGGACACCTCGCGCCCCTGCCCGTTCTGCCCCGGCCACGAGGAGTCCATGCCGCCGGCGCTCGAGACGTACGGTCCGACAGGCCGGTGGCTGGTCCGGGTGGTGCCGAACCTCTACCCGGCGCTGACCGGTGACCATCCGTTCGTCGTCAAGCACCAGGGGCCGGTGTTCACCCAGGCCATCGCCGGCGGCATCCACGAGGTGCTGGTGCTCACCCCCGAGCACGGCGACAGCTGGGACCGGCTGTCCGACGAGCAGTCCGGCCTGGTGATGGCCGCCATCCGCGACCGCATCGAGGAGCACTCGACCGTCCCCGGCCTCCGCTACAGCCAGGCCATCGTGAACTCCGGGCGCGAAGCGGGCGCGTCGCTCGACCATCCACACGGGCAGCTGCTCGGCATGTCGTTCGTGCCGCGCGAGCTCGCCGAAGAGCAGGCGGGGTTCGCCCGGTTCGCCGGTCGCTGCCTGCTGTGCACGACGGTCGACGCCGAGGAAGACGCCCGCCACCGCGTCGTGTACGCCGACGAGC
>JAJYAB010000009.1 GCA_021779775.1 Actinomycetes bacterium | reverse complement strand
AACACCCCCGGCTTCTGCGACGAGCGCTCGCTGATCTATCTCGCCACCGACCTGCAGCCGTGCGACAGCTCACGCAAAGGTGAGGAGGAGGAGCACATGGAGGTGGTCGAGGTGCCGTTGGCCGACATCGACGAGATGGTGGGGGATGGGCGGCTGGTCGACGGCCAGACCATCCTCGGCCTGCTTGTCGCCCGGCAGTATCTCGACGCGGCATCCCCGGCACTCCGGGACATCGGACAGGCTGGTCCGTGATCCCTCGACCGGCCAGGCCTTCGGCAACCCTCGATGCCGAGGCCGAGGAGTTCCTGACATGGCTGGTTGTCGAGCAGGGCCGCGCTCCCAACACGATCGCTGCCTACCGGCGGGACCTCGTCGATTTCGAGTGCTACCTCAAGGACGCCGGAGGTGCCCACCAACGGTCTGACTCCCGGATGGTCGAGAACTATCTCGCCCGGAGGCGTTCCGAAGGCCTGGCTCCGGCCTCGTTGGCCCGGATCCTGGCCACGCTGCGGGGGTTCTACCGGTTTCGCATGGACGAGGGCAGCGGGAGCAACGATCCGACGGCAGGGGTTCAGCGGCCGCCGATCCCCGACCGGCTACCCAAGGCGCTCACCGAAGACCAGATCGATCTCCTGCTACAGGCCACAGCTGGGCCGAGTGCCGTGGATCGTCGTGACCGCGCCCTGCTGGAGGTGCTGTACGGCACGGGGATACGGGTGGGGGAGCTTGTCGGCTTGAGCCTGGGCGACGTGGAGCACGACACCGGCCTGCTCCGTGTCCTCGGCAAAGGCGCCAAGGAGCGGCTGGTGCCGCTCGGCCGGTGTGCACGTGCCGCGCTCGACGAATGGCTCGACGTGGGTGGCCGCCCGCAGATGGAGCCTGAGCGCTGGGCCCGGAGAGGCGATGCCGAGGCGGTGTTCCTCAACCAGCGAGGTGGCCGGCTTACCCGCCAGGGGGTGTCGCTGGTCGTTGCCGGGCGGGGTCGCCGGGCGGGCCTGCCTCGATCGCTGCACCCCCATGTGCTGCGCCATTCGTGCGCCACCCACATGCTCGCCCATGGCGCCGATATCCGGGTGGTGCAGGAGCTGCTCGGCCATGCATCGATCACTACCACGCAGGTGTACACGCGGGTGTCGATGGAGCACTTGCGCGCTGTCTACGAATCGGCGCACCCGAGGGCTCGTCCGCGACCAGCCTGACCGCTGACCGCTTCGGAGCATGAGGAGCAGTACAGTCGGTGTCGTGACGAACGACGCCCCTGCCGTCGATTTCCGCGAGGTGCTGGAGCTGGAGCGCATCGAGCTGCGTGCCCGCCTGGCTGAGCTGGGGCCCGACGCAGCCGGTGGGCTGAGCTACGACTCCAACTTCGCCGACACCAGCCAGGTGACCGCCGAGCGGGGGGAGGCCGAGGCGCTGGCCGCCACCCTGCAAGAGACCTTGGCGGAAGTGGAGGCTGCTCTGCAGAAGCTCGTCAACGGCACGTACGGTGCATGCGAGGATTGCGGTGCGCCGATCGGGCCGGCCCGCCTCGAGGCGATGCCGGCAGCCCGCTACTGCATCGCCTGCGCAGCCAAGCACTGAGCTTGCCACCGGTGGCCCGGGGGGAGCAGCCGGCACCCCACCGGGAGCAAGTACGTCATGATCGAAGGACCACGTGGCTGGTCCTCGGTACGTTGACGGTCGTCGTCACCCTGGCCTCCGTGAACGTCGTGCACCTGCGGGCCTTTTCAGTCATCGTGTTCTGCACCCTCGTGCCTTCGGTGATCCTTCACGAGGTGTCCCACGGTGTCCTCGCGCTGGCCTTCGGCGACGACACGGCGAAGCGGGCCGGGCGGCTCACCTTGAACCCCCTTCCACACATCGACCCGTTCGGCACGGTGGTGCTGCCCGCGCTGCTGGCCGTCACCAACGTGGGGGCCTTCGGGTGGGCGAAACCGGTCCCGGTCACGATCAGTCGCCTGCGGCGGCCGCGTGACCATAGCCTGCTGGTCTCTCTCGTCGGACCGGCGGTCAACGTGCTGCTGGCAGGCAGCCTGGCGCTGCTGTACCGGTTCGTCGTGCCCTTTGGCGACCGGGCGATCCCCATCCTCCACCTCCAACCGCTGTGGGCGCAGATCTTGTTCGTCGGGGCGTACGTCAACGTGATCCTGGCCGTCTTCAACCTGATCCCCCTGCCCCCCCTCGATGGGGCCGCGGTGCTCGAGCGCATGATCCCGGTCCGCATGCTGGCCGGTTACTACCGGCTCCGGCCGTACACGCTCGTCCTGCCGCTCGCGTTGGTCGTGGTGCTCAACGCCGACCCAAGCCTGGCCAGCGCCGTGTTCTCCCCGGTGGTCGACCACCTCGGCGTGGTGCTCGGCACGCGGCTGTCGGGTCTCTGACCAATCGCTCCGACGCGCATCCCCGGGCACGCCGCCCGGGGCACGTCAGGGGCATGTCAGGGGGCGAAGCCTTTGGGTGGCACGAGGAACCCGGTTGCCCGCATGGCGCGGTCGAGCGTGGCATCTGCCACAGTGGCGGCCCTCGCGGCACCCGCCGCCAGGATCTGCTCGATCTGGTAGGGATCCGCGGACAGCACCGCATAGCGCTCCTGCAAGGGCTGCAGGAGCTCGACCAGCGCCTCGACCACATCACGCTTGAGGGATCCGTAGTCGCCGTACCGGGCGGCAACGGCGATCGGGTCCTCGCAGCGGGCGGCGCCCAGCAGGTCGAGGAGGTTCGACACTCCCGGCTTGGTCACCGGGTCGTAGCGGACCTGGCCCTCGGTGTCGGTGACCGCCTTGCGGACCTTGCGCGCCACGTCGTCGGGAGTGTCGAGGATGTCGATCGTGCCGAGGGGCGACCCGACCGACTTGGACATCTTCCGGGTGGGCTCCTGCAGGTCCATGACCCTGGCGGCGACATCCGGCACAGCCGCCTCGGGCACGACGAACGTCTGGCCGTAGCGGTGGTTGAAGCGCGCAGCCACCGTCCGGGTCAGCTCGAGGTGCTGGCGCTGGTCGTCTCCTACGGGTACCCGATCGGCGTCGTACAGCAGGATGTCGGCTGCCATGAGCGCCGGGTAGGTGAACAGGCCCGCCCGCACCGTCTCGCTGTTGCCCCCCTTGTCCTTGAACTGGGTCATCCGGCGTAGCTCCCCGAACGTCGCCGTGCACTCGAGCAGCCAGGCCAACCGGGGGTGGGCGGCGACGTGGCTTTGCACGAAGAGCGTGCAGTCCTCGGGATCGAGTCCTGCAGCCAGCAGGCCCGCCGCCGCGTCGAGGGTCCGTCCCGCCAGCAGGCGAGGATCCTGGTCGAGGGTGAGACTGTGGAGATCCACGACGCAGAAGAACGCTTCGTGGGAGCGCTGGTCGGTCACCCACCCCCGGACCGCACCGAGATAATTGCCGAGGTGCAGCACCCCGCTCGGCTGGACGCCCGAAAGGACCCGTGTCATGGCCCGCCATGGTACGACGCTGCGGCCAACGCCATGCGCGCCAACCCACCCGGGCTCCGATAACGTCGATCCGGTGGCCGCCAACGTCTGCATCCCGGTGTTCGAAGGGCCGTTCGACGTGCTGCTGCAGCTCGTCACCGACCACAAGCTCGACGTGTACGACATCCCGATCGCCGAAGTCGTGGACCGGTTCGTCGCCGAGATGTCGGCTCGCCGCCCCCTCGAGCTGCATGTCGCCACCGAGTTCTTGGTGATCGCCGCCATCCTGGTGGAGATGAAGTCGCGCAAGCTGCTCCCCGGCCCCGATGCGGTGGACCCCGACGACGAGCTGTGCGGGTTCGAGGCGCGCGACCGCCTGCTCGCCCGGCTTCTCGAGCTGCAGGCCTACGCTGCAGCCTCCGACGCCTTCGCCGTGCTCATGGAGCATGCGGCACGATCGGTTCCGCGCACCGCAGGTCTCGAAGCGCCGTTCCGGGAGCTCGCGCCCGACCTGTTGGCCGACGTGTCGCCAGCCGACGTGGCCGCAGCGTTCGCGCGGGCGACGACGCCGCGGCCTGTGCCGGTGGTCGATCTCCTCCATGTCATGGTCGAGCCGGTCACGGTGTCCGAGGCGCTCGCCGAGCTGGCCGATCGCCTGCCGGGCATGGGGCAGAGCACGTTCCGACTGCTCACTGCCGAGTGCACCACCCGGATGCAGGTGATCGTCCGGTTCCTGGCCCTCCTCGAGCTGTGCAAGCAGGGGCGGATCACCATCGACCAGGGCCAGACGTTCGGGGACCTGCAGGTCAGGTGGCTCGGTGATGCCCGCGACCTGGCTCCGGTCGGCACGGTGGTTCCGACAGAGGAGTACGACGGCTGAGACCGCCGAGCCGATGACCATCTCCGAAGTCCAACGTGCCATCGAGGCCGTCGTGCTCTGCGCTGTCGAGCCGGTCACGCCCAACCTGCTGGCCGAGCTTCTCGAGCTGCCCGTCGACCAGATCGAGGCAGCGTGTGCCGACCTGGCCGCTCGGTACTCGGTCGACAGGCGGGGGTTCGAGCTGGTCCGGGTCGCCGGGGGCTTCCGGTACCAGACGCACCCGGAGATGGCGCCGTTCGTCGAGCGCTTCGCGATGGAGGGCATCTCGTCGCGCCTGTCCTCGGCGGCACTGGAGACGCTGGCCATCGTCGCCTACAAGCAACCTGTGTCGCGAGCCCAGGTGGCGGCCCTGCGTGGGGTCAACGTCGACGGCGTCGTCCGGCTGCTCGTGCAGCGCGGCGTTATCGTCGAGGTCGGGCACGCTCCCGGCCCCGGACAACCGGTGCTCTACGGCACCACGGAGGCGTTCCTGGAGAAGCTGGGGCTCGACACGCTGGAGCAGCTTCCTCCCGTGGAGGATCTCCTTCCCGGGCCCGAGGTCGTCGAGCAGCTCGAGGAGCGGCTCCGTCCCGGGTCCGATGCCTGAAGCGGACAGCGGAGGGGCCTACGGTAGTGGCGAGCGGCTGCAGAAGGTCCTGGCCCGGATTGGACTGGGCAGCCGGCGCGCCTGCGAGGAGCTGATCGCCTCCGGTCGGGTCGCCGTCAACGACACCGTCGCCGTCTTGGGCCGGCGGGTCGACGTGACCACCGACCGGGTGGTGCTCGACGGGGCACCCCTGCCGACCATGCCTGGCTTGGTCCACTACCTCCTGAACAAGCCTGCCGGCGTGGTGACCACCGCCGACGACCCGCAGGGCCGGCCGACCGTGGTCCAGCTCGTCCCCAACGACCCCCGGGTCTTCCCGGTCGGCCGGCTCGATGCCGCCACCGAAGGCCTCATCATCATGACCAACGACGGCGCGCTGGCGCACCGGCTGGCCCACCCGTCTCACGGGGTGGAGAAGGAGTACCTGGCAGAGGTGGCCGGCAGCCCCACTCCCGGAGCGCTGCGCCAGCTACGCACGGGGGTAGTGCTCGACGACGGGCTCGCCGCTGCCGCGCGCGTCGGGCTGGTGGCCGATGGGCTGCTGCGCATCGTCATCCACGAAGGGCGCAACCGCCAGGTTCGGCGCATGTGCGAAGCTGTCGGCTACCCGGTGCGGCGCCTCGTCCGCACCCGGATCGGACCGGTCGTCGACCATGCGCTTCGCCCCGGAGCCTGGCGCCAGCTCACCCTCAGCGAGGTCAGGGCGCTGGGCGAGGCGTCGGCGTCCCGCCCGGTGCCGGACCGCCCGGTGCCGGACCGGCCGGCGGGCGGTCGGTAGCATCGTCGTCCATGCCTCCCGCCGTTCGCGCCCTGCGGGGCGCCACCACTGTCGATGCCGACACCGCGGTACAGGTCACCGAGCGCATGCAGGAGCTGCTGGCCGCCGTGCTGGAGCGCAACGGCCTGGTCCACGACGATGTGATCAGCATCCTGTTCACCGCCACGGAAGATGTGGTGTCGATGTTCCCGGCGACCGCAGCCCGGGGCATCGGCCTCGGTGACGTCCCACTGATCTGCGCCCGTGAGCTGTCGGTGGTCGGTGCCACACCGCTGTGCCTCCGGGTCATGCTGCACGTAGCCACCCAACGGCAGCGGAGCGAGCTGCACCACGTCTACCTGCACGGCGCCCGGGGACTGCGTGACGACCTCCCCGAATGACCGATCCGATGCCGGTGGCCTCGCCGAAGCGGTCGGCCGGGCCATGGTGGTCGGAACCGGCCTCATCGGCGGATCGGTCGCACGGGCCCTGCGGGCGCGAGGATGGCACGTCTCCGGCCGCGACGCCGACTCGGCACGTGCCGAGGAAGCCTTGGCGGCCGGCGTCCTCGATGCAGTGGGCCACGACCCCGAGGCGGACCTGGTCGTGATAGCCACACCGTTTGCCGCCGTCATCGAGGAGTCCCTCGCCGCTCTGGCGGGGCCGCTGGCAGCCGGTGCCGTCGTCACCGACGTCGCCGGGGTGAAGGCCCCCGTGACCGACGCCATCAGGCACCCGCGGTTCGTGGGTGGGCATCCTATGGCCGGATCCGAGCAGGCGGGCCTTTCCGGCGCCGACCCCGACCTCTTCGTCGGGACGACGTGGGTGCTCACCCCGACGTCGAGCACCGAGCCCGACGCCTACGCCCGTGTCCGCCACGTGGCGGCGTCGCTGGGTGCCGAGGTGCTCGCCCTCACACCCGAGGAGCACGACACGCTGGTGGCCGTCGTGTCGCACGTGCCGCACCTGACCGCGGCGACGCTCATGAACCGGGCCGACGCCGTCGCTGCCGAGCATGCGGCACTGCTCCGCCTGGCGGCCGGCGGCTTCCGGGACATGACCCGGGTGGCGGCCGGCACGCCGACCATATGGCCCGACGTGTGCGCCGAGAATTCGCCGGCCATCGTGGCGGCGTTCGATGCCCTGCTCGACGATCTGACCGCCATGCGCGACCTGGTGGCGTCCGGCGACCGGGCTGGACTGCTGGGCGTGCTCGATCGGGCCGCTGCTGCCCGACGCTCGTTGCCGTCGCGGGCCGTACGCCCCGACCGTCTGGCAGTCGTGCGCGTGCCCGTGCCCGACCGGATCGGCGTCCTGGCCGACATCACCACCCTGGCGGGCGACCTGGGGATCGACATTGCCGACCTGGAGATCGCCCACAGTGCCGAAGGCGACCGTGGCGTCCTGCTGGTGGTGGTCGACAGCGATGCGGCGCAACACCTCCAAGGTGCGCTCGGAGACCGCGGGTTCCGGTCCACGGTGACCCCGCTCGCATGACGACCGCCGGGCGCCACCAGGGCGCGACGTCGGTAGCCGTTCGCCCCACCACCGCGCTGGCAGGCCGGCTGCGCGTGCCCGGCGACAAGTCGATCTCCCACCGGGCGCTCATCGTGGGAGCGTTAGCCGACAGCCCGTCGAGCATCAGCGGGCTCTCGGACGGCGACGACGTCGCCCGGACGGCCGCCGCGCTCGCAGCGTGCGGAGCATCGCTGCGGACGCTGCCCGGGTCGCCGGGAACCGGCCCCCGGTGGCAGATGGACGGGAGCGCCGACATGCTGGTGGCGCCGGCGCACGAGCTCGACATGGGTAACTCGGGCACCGGCATCCGGCTGCTGGCCGGGGTCGTCGCCGGGTTCCCGTGGTCCGTGCGCTTCACCGGCGACGTGTCGCTGCGGTCGCGTCCCATGGACCGGGTAGCTGATCCGCTTCGTCGCATGGGTGCCCAGGTCGACGGCCGAGGCCCGCGATGCCTACCGCCGCTGCAGGTCCGAGGCGGGCAGCTGTCGGGCATCGCCTACACCGTGCCGGTGGCCAGCGCCCAGGTGAAGTCGGCCGTGCTGCTGGCGGCTCTGCGTGCCGGCAGCCCGTCGGTCGTGCACGAGCCGATCGCCACCCGCCCGCATACCGAGGTGCTGCTCCTGCAGGCCGGGGCGGACGTCGAGATGGTCGAGCGTGCCGGCGGGCGCGACATCCACCTCCGTCCAGGCCCGCTGCACGGACTGACCCTGGCCGTTCCCGGGGATCCCTCGCAGGCGGCGTTCTGGGTGGTGGCCGCATGTGTCGTGCCGGGGAGCTCGGTGGTCGTCGAATCGGTCCATGCCGGACCCGGGCGGCGCGGCTTCATCGATGTGCTGCGACGCATGGGGGCGGATATCGAAGAACGCCCCTCGTCCGAGGCGGAGCCCGGCATCGCCTCGGACACCGTCGACCTGACAGTCCGGGCTGCTTCCCTGCTGGCGTGCACCGTAACGGCCGACCAGGCGCCGGGCATCATCGACGAGGTGCCGATCCTGGCAGTGGCGGCCGCGTTGGCCGAGGGCACCACCGTGTTCGAGGGAGTCGGTGAGCTGCGGCTGAAGGAGTCGGACCGGATGAACGCCGTCGCCGATCTGGTGACGGCGTTCGGGGCCACGGCGGAGATCCGGACCGACGATCTGGCGGTGCACGGCGTCGACCGGCTGCGACCGACCCGGGTCGATGCCCGGGGTGACCATCGTGTCGCCATGGCGGCTGCTGTGGCTGCCCTCGCCTGTCCGGAGGGTGCCGGCGCCACGGTGGTCGACGGCTGGGACGCCGTGGTCACCAGTTACCCGGGCTTCGCCACCGACCTGGCCCGCCTGGGCGCCACGATGGAGCCTGTCGGGTGGCCGCCGGCTGACCTCCCGGACCAGCCCGGTGCGCCGGGCACCGGCCCCCGAGGTACCCGGTGAGCGCCGTCATCGCCATCGACGGCCCGGCAGGGGCTGGCAAGTCGACCCTGGCTCGCCGGTTGGCCGACCACTTGGGCGTGCAGCGCCTCGACACGGGGGCGATGTACCGGGCGGTTGCCTGGGCAGCCCTCGAGCGCGGTGTGGACCTCGACGACCAGCGGGCGGTCGCCGCGTTGGCGGCGGCGATCGACATCGCGGTCGATACCACCGTGGAGGTCGACGGTGTCGATGCCACGGCGGCCATCCGCAGCCCGGAGGTCGATGCCGCGGTGTCGCACGTAGCCGCCAACCCGGCGGTGCGAACAGAGATGGTCAGGCGCCAGCGCCGCTGGGTCATGCAACGTGGCGGCGGGGTGGTGGAAGGCAGAGACATCGGCACGGTGGTCCTCCCCGACGCGGACCTGAAGATCTACCTGACGGCGGCGCCGGAGGAGCGTGCCGGCCGGCGTGCCGCCGAGCGCCAGGATGGTCGCACGGTGCCAGACGTCGCCGCCCAGATGGCACGACGCGACCAGCTCGACTCGACCCGGGCCGTGTCGCCGCTTCCCACTGCCGGCCAGGTGGCCGCCGGAGCTCTGGTCGTCGACTCCACCGGTCGGACCGCAGACGACGTGTTGCAGGAGGTCCTCGGATGGCTATGGACGAACGGGTAAGGGGCGGGCACCCCGGGCGGGCACCCCGGCTCCGGGTTCCGGTCCCCGTCTACCGTGTTCTTCGGGTCGTCGTGCACCTGGTCAACCGCCTGTACTGGCGGGTCGAGGTGGACCGCGTGTCGGCGGCTGCGGTGCCCGCCGAGGGTCCGGTGATCCTTGCTCCGGTCCACCGGAGCTTCATCGACTTCTTCATCGTGTCGGAGGTCACCCGGCGCAAGCTCTTCTACATGGCCAAAGATGACCTGTGGTCGTCGCGGCGCTTCGGTTCGTTCCTCGAATCGCTGGGAGGGTTCCCGGTGAACCGGCTCGGAACAGACCGCCTGGCGCTCGACCGGGCTCAGGAGGTCCTCGAGCGGGGTGATGCCCTCATCTTGTTCCCTGAAGGCACCCGACGCGCGGGTGCTGTGGTCGAGGATATCCACGAAGGCGCGGCGTTCCTCGCCGCCAGGACCGGGGCGCCTATCGTTCCGATCGGTATCGGGGGGAGCTACCGGGCCATGCCGAAAGGCTCGCGGATGGTGCGGCCGGTGAAGATCTACGTGTCGGTCGGGGCTCCGCTGGCGCCGCCGCCTCGCTCCGAACGGGGCCGCGTCCCGAGGAGCCAAGTCCACCGGCTGACCACCGAGCTCCAGGCCGCCCTGCAGGAGCTGACCGATGCTGCCGAGGCGCGGGCTGGTCGCCGGTCCTGACGTCGACGGCGCCGTCGGGTGAACGGCCACACGGCCAGGGCGGCACATACCGCGCCGGCCCCGGCCGAGGTGCCAACGGCCACCGCCAGGTGGGCAGGTCGGTACCGGAAGGTGACGTCGACACGGCCTCGGGGAACCGGTACGGCTTGCACCAGGCCATGGGGCCGCACGGGCACCGTCCACGACGGCCCCGCCGGGCGACCGGAGGCGTCCACCGGGGTGACCGTGGCGCGCCAACCCGGCGTATAGGTCTCGGAGCGCACGAGGGTGGCATCCGACGGTGCCGATACGCGGATGGTGTCGGTTCCCCATGCCGTGGTGGTCACCACCCTGGCGGTCCCGCCGGAAGAGACCCAGGCCCTTCCGGCGGCCTTGGCGTCCTCGAAGACGGCGAAGGGGCCGATCCGACCGGTGAAGCGCCACGGGGCGGCAGCGAGCGCGACGGACAGCGTCCCGTCGAGGCGGAACGTGCCCTGTCCGAGGGTACGGAGCACCGGGGCGCCGATCGTCACTGCCGCGGCACCGGGCAGACCTGCGGAGCCGCCTGGGGGCATGGTGCTGGCGATCACCACGCCGCTGGCGGGGCGACCCCCCGCGACAGCGGCCTCGGCGTCGGGTGCCCCCGAGGCCGAGCCGGCGGTCGGTGGCGCAAGCCACGTGGTGCGCTGCCCGTCGGGCGAGAGCAGGCCGAGCCGGAATGCTCCGATGCTGTCCACCGGACTCGGAACCGCCACCTCGGTGACGTCGAGCACCGTGCCGAAGAAGCGGGTGGCGGTGCCGCCGGCGGCAATCGACATCGTCGGGGGCGGGGGTCCAGCCAGCCGCGAGAACGACCGGCGAGGTGTGGGAGGCGCCGGCGTCCGGTCGGGGGGTGCGCTCGGGTCCGCCAAGACCGCCGGGATGCCACCTGGCGTCTTCGTGGGACGGTGCGAGGTCGGGGGGACCACCTGGTGCATCATGTACTGCGGCACGGTGACGAGCACGCCGAGGTCGAGCGGCTCGAAGGTGCCCGCCGCCAGGGCAGTGGGGGAGAGGCTGGTCTGCTGGTGGGTGCCGGTCGCCCGGTCGTAGCGTTCGGCGGCCAACGCTCCGTACCCCTGCACCGAGCCGATGCGGCGAAGCACGGTCAGGTCCGGCTGGCCGATGCTGCCCAGCTCGACCGGATCGAACCCGTCGGGGTCGAAGAACCCGACGCGGTGGCTCCCGCCGGCTGCACCGGTCCCTGCGCTCGCCACAGCGGCAGCCAGTGCGACAGCCGGCGCAGCCTGGGCCTGCACAGCGGTGCCTGTCTCCGGGTACTGCTGGTCCATGGCGTTGAAGGTGCCCAGGTCGGCCACCGTCAACACGACCAACGCGGCGACGAGGTACCGTCCCAGGCGCCGCCGGGCCAGCAGGATCGCTGCGGCGGCGACCGACAATGCACTGGGCACGCCGGCCAGGGCCACCAGCGGCACCAGGCTGTGGCGGGTGATGTGCCGCCGCGGCACGTGCATCAGGTGAGGGAGCCATGTCCCGCCGGCGAGGAGCACCACCTGCAGGGCGACCACCGCCACCGGAGCGACCAAGGCCAGCACGATGCCGGCGGGCCATCGGCGCCAGAGCTGCGGCCGCACGGTCGGCCGGTCGGAGCGAAGCATGGCGAGGTCCAACCAGAAGGCGAACAGCACGGCGGCCGCCAGGTCGACCTCGAGCAGGTTACGGGCGAGCAGGCGCTGGCGGTTGTAGAGCGGCAGGTGGGCGAGCACGTGGCCAAGGGGGGTGAAGCTTCCCCAGGCGAGCAGCAGCCCGAGGATCAGGACCACCCACCAGATGCGTAGCTGCGGCGCATGCTCGCTCCGGCGGTACCTCGATGCCAGCAGCCCGAGGACCCCCATGATCGGCATGATCCCGATGTAGCTGCTCACCTCTGGGAGGTTGTAGGTCCCTAAGTAGCTGATCGGCAGGTTGTGCGCCGTGCCGAGCAGCATCGGGTCGAGCCCGAGCAGCGTCAGGCTCTTGTTCATGGAGCCCGAGGTGAAGTACGCGAAGGATTGGGCCGCCCGCTGGGAGTGGGTCTGGAACGCCACCCCCGGTACGAGCTGCGCGGCGCCGAGCAGCGCTCCCAGCAGGGCGCCAAAGGCCGCAGTGGCGGCGATAGCGACACGTCGCCCCGGGTGGTGGGCGACGAGCCAGCCGGTGTAGACGAGCAGCACCAGCCCGCCGTCCAAGATGGGCTCGGCAGCTCCCGTGAGGATCATCAACCCGAGCGACACGGCGAGCATGGCCACCCACGGGGTCGCCGGCCGGCCGTCTTGCCTGTTGGCCAGCCGGTCGAGTGCAGCGAACGCCCACGGCAACCACGCCCCTGCCTGCACGACGTCGATATGGACACTCTGCCCGGCCAGGAACCCTCCGTAGGTGAACGTCGCCGCGGCCAGGCCGGCAGCGGCCCACGAACGCCCCAGGCAGCGCAGCAGCACCAGCATGCCGGCGGCGGCCACGATCTCGACCGCCGCCTGGTTGGCCGCCCACGCCAGGGCTGCCGGCACGACGGAGAACAGCCAGGTCATCGGGTAGGCGGCCCCCGCGTTGAACCCGGCGAGCAGGGGGGCCCCGCTCCACAGGTAAGGATCCCACAGGGGAAGATGGCCATGGCGCAGGTCCCGGCCCACCAGGACCCGCAGCGGATAGTTCTGGATCAGGTTGTCCCCGGCGAGCCAGGGCAGGCCGAAGGCTGCCGGAAGCCCGAACAGCACGGCAGGAAGCACGGTGATCAGCCCGACCAGCCGGACCTCGGTCCGCCGGCAGAGCGCCGCCATGCGCCGCCATGCGGCGGTCGGAGCGCTCAGCGGCGTTCGCGCAGCCAGGTCCGTACCACGACCCGGGCGTACTGGACCCCGAAGAACAGGTTGTGCCCCTTCTTCGACTGGCCCGACGACCGGGGGTACCAGACGGTCGGCCGCTCGGCGAGCCGCCAGCCGCGGGCTGCGGCGCTCAGGATCAGCTCCGCCGTCTGGTATTGGTCCTGCTCGAGCACGACGTCCTGCAACAGCTCGATCCGGATGGCCCGGAACCCGTTGGAGGTGTCGGTGAGGTGTTGCCCGGCCAGCAGGTTCACGACAGCGGAGAAGAAGCGCACACCTGCTCGGCGGAACCGGTCCGAAGTCCTGTCCACGCCCAGCCGCCGGCTGCCCACCACCAGGTCGGCCTCGCCGGCCAGCACGGGGGCGAGCAGGTCCGGCAGCTCCGACGGGTCGTTCTGCCCGTCGGCGTCCACGGTGACGACGTAGCGGGCACCGTGCGCTGCAGCCAGCTCGTAGCCGACGCGCAGGGCGACGCCCTGGCCCATGTTGGCCGGCAGCACGGCGCAGCACGCCCCGTGCCCGGCGACGATGGCCGCCGTCCCGTCGTCACCGCCGTCCACGACCACCAGCGTCGACACGTCGAGGCCGGCCACCGTCTCGGGCACCTGCTTCAGCACGGCACCGATGTTGTCCGCTTCGAGGTACGAGGTGATCAGGACGAGCACCGGGCCGAAGGCGGCGTGCGGGTGCCGTCGCGCAAAGTCCTGGCGGCCCAAGCGCATGACCAGGCGGCGGAGCTCGTCGTAGCGCTGCCGCCTGCGCCCGGCGTCGGTCAGCACGGATGCGAGTAACGGTGCGACCATCAGGAGGCAGGACGGGGCCGACCGGAAATCTCGGCGATGGACCCGTCCATCCGGCGGGAGCTCTCCGTCTGCACCACCCGTGCATTGTCGCGCTTGGTAACCCCCGGCGACGGGCGTCGACCGATCATCCCCGGTCGGCAGCCGGTCGGCGGCCGACCGCGTGGTCAGCCTCGAGCCGGCTCAAGGCGTCGGCGGCCGACGTGTCCCGATCGCCTACCAAGGGGCCGCTCTCCGTGTCGGCACCTTCTGCTGCCGGCGCCGCCAGGCCGACCTGCACCGCGGCCACCAGGCCCCGCAGCAGCTCGCGTAGCTCCGGTGGTGGTGGGAAGTACTCGTCTTCTGCCGTGACATGCACCTCTTCCACACCCTCGGCCGGGGCGAGGCAGGCAACCACCGCATTGACCAGCTCGTCGGGAGCCGACGCCCCTGCGGTCACCCCGACCGTCCCCGACAGGTCGTCGGGGAGCTCGGCAGCCCCGTCCACCCGTACCACCCGGGGGCAACCGGACGCCATGGCCACCTGCTCGAGCGCCCGGGTGTTCGACGAGTTGGTCGAGCCGACCACCACGACGGCATCACAGCGGCCGGCGACCGCCTCCAGCGCGGCTTGGCGGTTCGTGGTGGCGAAGCACAGGTCCGAACGGTTTGGCATCCACAGGTCAGGGAACCGCTCCTGCGCTTGCGCCCGGATCCCCGACCACTCGTGCTGGCTCAGCGTCGTCTGGGTCAAGAGCGCGACGGCGGTGCCGTGCTCGAGCTCGCCGGCCGCTTCGTCCACCTCCGACATCGACTGCACGAGACGCACCGACTCGGGGGCCACGGCCATGGTGCCGACCGCCTCCTCGTGGCCTTCGTGCCCGACGTACAGCACCGTGTAGCCCTTACGAGCTCGTACCTTCAGCTCGTGGTGGACCTTGGTGACGAGGGGGCACACGGCATCGACCACCACCCGTCCACCTTCTCGAGCCGCCTGCACCACCTCGGGAGCCGACCCGTGCGCGGACAGCATCAGCGGGGCGCCGGGAGGCACCTGCCCCACGTCGTCGACGAACACCACGCCGTGCGCTCGGAACTGGTCGACGACATGCTGGTTGTGGACGATCTCGTGGTAGCAGTACACCGGCGGCTCGAAGACGCGCACCATCCACGCCAGGGCCTTCACAGCCTTCTCCACTCCGGCGCAGAAGCCTCTGGGGGATGCCAGCAGCACACGGTCGACCGCCACCGTCCCAGGCTACCGAAGGTTGCGCCGTCTCTCGGGTCAGGGCGGCAGCCACCGGGGGTCAGCGGGCAGGTACCCTTGGGGGCATGTCGGTGCCCCGGGTAGTCGCGGTGGCAGCCGAGTCCCCGGCGCAACGAGCGGGCATCCTCGTGGGTGACGAGCTGGTTGCCGTGGACGGCCGGGTTCCTCGTGACGTCATCGAGTACCGGCTGCTCGTGGACGAAGCCCGCCCGCAGCTGACGATCCGCCGGGCCCACGGCGAGCAGCTCGTCACCGTGGACAAGACAGCCGGCGAAGCGCTCGGTGCCGAGATCTCCTCCGCCGTGTTCGACCGGGTCCGGACCTGCGACAACCACTGCGAGTTCTGCTTCATCTACCAGCTTCCCCGAGGGATGCGCCGGAGCCTGTACCTGAAAGACGACGACTACCGCCTCTCGTT
>JAJYAB010000277.1 GCA_021779775.1 Actinomycetes bacterium | reverse complement strand
TCTGGTCGGTCATCAGGCCCTGGCTGGTCGACAGCACGGCCACGCCGAGCCCCCCGAGCACCCGGGGCATCCGATCGGCCTGGGCGTAGATGCGCAGGCCGGGCTTCGACACCCGGCGGAGACCACCGATCGTCCGTGTCCGGTCGGTGGCGTACTTCAGCTTGATCTCGAGCACGCTGCCAGGTCCCTGGGTCGACGGGTTGACGTCGAACCCGTCGATGTACCCTTCACGCTTCAAGACCCCGGCCAGGGCCTCCTTCAACTTGGAATTGGGCATCTTCACCGTGTCGTGCATCGCCGTGTTGGCGTTTCGGACCCTGGTCAACATGTCGGCGATGGGGTCGGTCATAGTCATCGGTCGTTCCCTCCCCTCACCAGCTCGCCTTGGTCACACCGGGGATCTCCCCGTTGTGGACCATCACCCGTAGGCAGATACGGCATAGCCCGAATTTGCGGAACACGGCCTTGGGACGGCCGCACCGCCGGCACCGGGTATAACCCCGTACCTTGAACTTCGGTGTGCGCTGCTGCTTCTCGATCAGTGCCTTCTTGGCCATGGCGTTAGAGGCTCTCCTGCCTGAAGGGGAACCCGAATGCGGCGAGGAAGGCACGGCCCTCCGCGTCGTTGCGGGCGGTGGTGCAGATGGTGATGTCCATCCCCCGGGTGGTGTCGATGCGGTCGTAGTCGATCTCCGGGAAGATCAGCTGCTCGGTCACCCCGAACGTGTAGTTGCCCCGGCCGTCGAACGATCTGGGGGGCAATCCCCGGAAGTCCCGGATCCGGGGGATGGCCAGCGAGATGAGACGGTCGAGGAATTCCCACGCCCGGTCGCCCCGCATGGTCACCTTGGCGCCGATCGGAGCGCCTTCGCGAAGCTTGAAGCTGGCGACCGACGTCCGGGCCTTGGTGACGAGCGGCTTCTGTCCGGTGATGGTCTCCAGGTCGCGGACGGCACCCTCCAAGAGCGAGGCCTGCTGCGTCGCCTTGCCGACGCCCATGTTGACCACGACCTTCGCCAGCCGCGGCACCTCCATGGTGTTGGCCAGGCCGAGCTGGTCCTTCAACTGGGAGCGCAGCTCCAGGTCGTAGCGCTGCTTCAGCCGGGGCCGGGTGGTCGTGGCAGTATCGGCCATCACAGCTCCGTTCCGCACTTGCGGCAGATCCGCACCTTCCGCCCTGCATCGTCGAGCCGCATGCCGATGCGGGTCGGGCCGTCGGCCGGGCACACGATGGCCACAGCCGACGCCGGCAAGGGCATGTCCTTGTCGATGATGCCGCCCTGCATGGTGGCGCCCCGGGGCTTGGTGTGCCGCTTGGCCGGGTTGGCGCCGTCGACGATGACCTTGCCCTCGCCGGGCAGCGCAATCATGACCTTGCCCTGCTTTCCCCGGTACTTCCCGGACAGCACCTGCACGGTGTCGCCCTTGCGGATCCGCATCACAGCACCTCCGGGGCCAACGACACGATGCGCATGAAGCGCTTGTCACGCAACTCGCGCCCGACGGGCCCGAAGATTCGGGTGCCTCGGGGCTGCTGCTGCTCGTTGATGAGGACGGCGGCATTCTCGTCGAACTTGATGTAGCTGCCGTCCGGCCGGCGCTTCTCCTTGGCGGTGCGCACGACGACACACTTCACCACGTCACCCTTCTTCACCGCCGCTCCGGGGATGGCGTCCTTGACGGTGGCCACGAAGACGTCGCCGATGCTGGCGTAGCGCCGGCGCGAGCCGCCGAGGACCTTGATGCACAGCACCTGGCGGGCGCCCGAGTTGTCGGCCACCTTCAGCCGGGACTCCTGCTGGATCATCGGGCACGCTCCAAGACCTCGGTGACACGCCACCGCTTCAGCTTGGACAGCGGCCGCGTCTCGGCCAAGCGGACACGATCACCGATGCGGGCTTCGAAGCTGGCGTCGTGGGCATACAGCTTCTTCGTGCGCTGCACCGTCTTGCCGTACTTGCGATGGCGGACACGCTCGACCACAGACACCACGACGGTGTCCTGCATCTTGTCGGAGACCACCGTGCCTTCACGGATCTTCCGCCGGGACCGCTCGGCGGTACCGGGGGTGCCCGGCATCTGCTGCTCGGCCATCACTCGCTCTCTTCCTGCACGGCCGGCGGCTCGGCGCCGGCGGTGGTGCTGTCCCCGGCGGGCGCCGGGTCTGTGTCGGCCACCGGGTCTGCGGCGGACGCCGGATCTGTGTCGCGGCGCCGCCGGGCCGGGCGGGGTGGGGCAGGGACCGCTGGGATCGCCTGCTGGAGGTCGCGGCCTTCGGCCACGGCGATGTCCCGGTCACGGAGGATGGCCAGGACCCGGGCGACATCCTTACGCACCTGGGCCATGCGCGACACGTTGTCCAGCTGGCCGGTGGCCAGCTGGAACCGCAGGTTGAGCAGCTCGCGCCGGTACTCCGACAGCCTGGTCTCCAACTCGTCGTCGTCGAGCTCGCGCAGCTCGGTGGCGTTCGGCATGGTTCTCCTAGACCTCCACCTCGGCCGCCCCGTGGGTTCCGGGACGGACGACGAAGCGAGCCTTGAACGGGAGCTTCTGGATGGCGCGCTCCATAGCGGACCGGGCCAGTTCGCTGTCGACACCGGCCAGCTCGAACAGGACACGCCCGGGACGCACCACGGCGACCCAATGCTCCGGGTTGCCCTTGCCCGAGCCCATGCGGGTCTCGGCAGGCTTCTGGGTCACCGGCTTGTCGGGAAACACCCGGATCCATACCTTGCCGCCGCGCTTCACGTGACGGGTCATGGCGATCCGGGCCGCCTCGATCTGGCGGGCGGTGATCCAGCCGGGCTCGAGTGCCTGGATGGCGAAGTCCCCGAAGGTGACGGTCGTGCCGCCCTTGGCGGCGCCGGTCAGACGGCCACGCTGCTGCTTACGGTGCTTGACCTTGCGGGGCATCAGCATGTCAGTCGGACTCCTTGCGGAAGTGCGGTGTCTCGTGGTGCTCGCTCTTGGTACGCCGCTCGATCTCTTCTTCCTCGGTCAGGAGGCGCTCCAGGTCGTCGGTCTGCCCGTCGGCCGGGGCGGAGCCGGGGAGCGGTGTCGACGCCAGCGTCTCTTCCCCGAGCATCTCTTCCCCGTCGGACGGCTCGGGCACTGCCGGCACCGCTTCCGTGCCCATGCTCACGCCGGCGTCGCCGGGTACCGGGGCGCTGCCGGGGTCGCCGAGCTCGGCCCTCCGCCGGCCGCCGCCCGCGGTCACCAGGCGCTTCGGGCCGGCCTGGCCTGAGGTCTCCCCGACAGCCATGGCGGCCTCGCGAGAGATCTTCTCCCCGGTCGACAGCTTGTAGGGCAGGATGTCGCCCTTGTAGATCCAGACCTTGATCCCGATCCTGCCGGCGGTGGTCTTGGCCTCGCGGAACCCGTAGTCGATGTCGGCTCGGAGCGTGTGCAGCGGCACCCGTCCCTCGCGGTACCCCTCCTTGCGTGACATCTCGGAGCCCCCCAGGCGTCCCGAGCACTGCACGCGCACGCCGAGCGCCCCAGCCTTCGTGACCGTCTGCATGGCGCGCTTCATCGCCCGGCGGAACGCCACCCGGCGCAGCAGCTGGTCGGCGATGCTCTGCGCGATCAGCGCGGCATCGAGCTCGGGCTGCTTGATCTCCTGGATGTTCAGCTGGATGCGGTTGGGAGGCCG
>JAJYAB010000276.1 GCA_021779775.1 Actinomycetes bacterium | reverse complement strand
GGGGCCGGCGTCGAGATGCTCCGAGATCGCCAGCTCGTCGACGTGCTCCGAGATCGCCGGCTCGTCGAGATGCGCCGACGGCCCGGCGACGTCCGGCGGGTCGCCGGGCCGGCCGCGGTGGCCACGGCCGAACCGGGGATGGCGGTGCTCCATCATCGACCGCTGGGCTCCTCTCCGAGCTGGTGCGGTACGCCCGCCACGGGCGTTACCGGCGCCCGCCACGATTCGACGTCGCCGGGAGCCCGCTGGTTCCCCGATGCGTCCCTGGCTCCGCCGGCGGCCACGGCGTCACCGGCCACGTGCTCGGCGCGTTCCGCCAGATGCCCCGCCAGCAGCGCACGCCCGCGGGCGATACGCGAGCGCACGGTGCCCGGGGGGATGTCGAGCATGTCGGCGATGTCCGCATAGGTGTGGTCGCACAGGTCGCGCAAGACCACGGCGGCCCGGAGCTCGGGGGCAAGCGTCTGCAGGGCGCCGTCCACGTCGATGTGCGCGACGACTCGATCGACATGGTCGGCCGCCGGCGCCCCGACGTCCAGCAGGCCCTCGACCGGCGACGCCGCGCCCCGACCCCGCCACTGCATGCGCTGGAGTGGCCGGCGCCGACGGCGTCGCAGCTCGTCGATGCACACGTTGACGGCGATGCGGTGCAACCACGTCGACAAGGCGCTCCGGCCGTCGAACCGGGCGATGCTCCGGACCGCTGCGACCATGGCCTCCTGGGTAGCGTCGAGGGCATCGGCATCGTTGCCGAGCATCCGCCGGCACAGGGCGTGGAGCCGGTCGTAGTGGACGTCGAGCACCGTGCCGAGCGCCTGGCGGTCACCATCCCGGGCAGCAGCGACGAGGGCTGCCTCGTCCTCTCCTGCGGTCCCCCACCGTCCCTCGTCGATGCGGCCGATGGTACTGGTGATGCGTCCCCGGGGACGGCGGCCCCGGGGACGGCGGCCCCGGGGACGGCGGCCCCGGGGACGGCGGCCATCGGGCCGGTGCCCTAGTGCCCCTCCCCTACCGTATGGGCATGCCCCGGATGCTGGCCGACGTGACACCCCTGCGGAGGCACCGGGACTTCCGTCACCTGTGGCTCGGGCAGCTGGTGTCGCAGACCGGCAGCCAGCTGACGGTGGTGGCCGTGTCGTTCCAGGCATATCGGCTGTCGCACTCCACGCTGGCGGTGGGGCTGGTCAGCCTGGCACAGCTCCCACCCCTCCTCGTCGGATCGGTGTGGGGCGGCTCGGTGGCGGACGCCCACGACCGCCGCAGGGTGCTCGTCGTCACCCAGCTGCTGCTGGCTGCCTGCAGCGGCGGCCTGCTGGCCGACGCGCTCCTCCCCCATCCGGCGCTGTGGCCCCTGTTCGCCTGCACCGCGGCGTCCGCCGCCGTGCAGGGTGCCGACAACCCGGCCCGGCGAGCGGCGCTCACCATGGTGGTGCCAAGCGCCGAGCTGCCGGCCGCAGTAGCCCTGCAGACCATCGTGATGCAGTCGGCGCTGGTGATCGGACCTGCCGTGGCCGGCGTGCTGATCGCCTCGGCTGGCCTCGGCCTGGTCTACGGCATCGACGTCGCCACGTTCGCCGCATCGTTGGCCGCCGCGCTCGCGTTGCCGTCGCTCGTCCCGAGCGGGGGAGGCACGCGGGCAAGCAGGCAGTCGATCGCCGAAGGGTTCCGCTACCTGCGCGGCAACCGCCTTCTCACCTCCACGTTCCTTGTCGACATCGACGCCATGGTGTTCGGCATGCCCCGAGCGGTGTTCCCGGCGCTCGGCACGGGCCTGTTCGGGGGCGGCGCCGGTGTGGTCGGCCTGCTCTACGCCGCGCCCGGGGCCGGAGGGCTCGCCGGGTCGCTCTTGACCGGGTGGGTCGCCCGGGTGCGCCACCAGGGGCGGGCTGTGGTGGCGTCGGTCGCCGTCTGGGGTGCGGCCATCGCCCTCTTCGGGGTGGTGCCGGTGCTCGCCGGCGGGCTGGTGCTGCTGGCGCTGGCTGGCGCTGCCGACGTGGTGTCCGCCGTGTTCCGCCAGTCGATCCTGCAGGCGACGACCCCCGAGCGGCTCCAGGGCCGCCTGTCCGGGATGTTCTTCGGCGTGGTGACCGGGGGACCCCGCCTGGGGGACGCCGAGACCGGCGCGGTCGCCGTACTGGCCGGCCCCCAGATCGCCGTGTGGTCCGGTGGCCTGGCCTGCCTGGTCGGTGTCGCCCTGCTCATCTGGCGGGTGCCGGAGCTCTGGCGGGCCGAGGCGCCCGACGTGGAACCCGTCAGGTCGTGCTGATGCGATGGATGTCGAGGATGCCGTCGGTGGCCTTCAGGGCGGCGAACGTGTCGTCCGGTGTCCCCGGGACGGTCGACAGCACCATCAGCGCGGTGCTGGCGTTGGCCGAAGGCCCGACGGCCATCGACGAGATCGACACCCCGGCCTCGCCGAGGGCGACGCCCACGATGCCGATCATGCCCGGACGGTCGTCGTTGCGCACCACCAGCATGTGCGGAGCCGGGGGCACCTCGACCGTGTGGTCGTCCACCATGACGATGCGGGCCTCGGACCGGGAGCCGGTGAGGGTGCCCGCCAGGGAGTGCCCGGTGGACCGCAGGGTGATCAGGTTGACGAAGTCGCGGGTGGTGGCGGTGGAGGCCTCGCGGACCTGCAGGCCGCGCTCGGCGGCCAGCTGCGGGGCGTTCACGTAGGAGACGGGCTCCTCGGTGCCCGCCGCGAAGATCCCCTTCAGCACAGCCAGGGTCAGGATCGACGTGTTGTGGCCGGCCAGGCCGCCCTGGTACTCCACCTCGAGCTGCTCCGGCAGCCCGTCGTTGAGGCAGGCGAAGCATCGGCCCAGCTGCTCGGCCAGCGCCAGGTACGGCCGGACGGCCTCGGACACCTCGGCTGCCGCCACGTTGACGGCGAACGGCACGAAGTCGCCGGCCAAAGCGAGCAGCACCTGCTCGGCGATGGTGACCCCGGCCTTGTCCTGGGCCTCGGCGGTCGACGCCCCGAGGTGCGGGGTGACGACGACACCAGGCAGGTCGAACAGGGGCGAGTCGGTGCACGGCTCGGAGGAGAAGACGTCGAGAGCCGCCCCCTGCACCTGGCCCGACGCGAGCGCGTCGGCCAGGGCGACCTCGTCGAGGATGCCGCCACGCGCCGCGTTGACGATGCGCAGGCCCGGCTTGGCCCTGGCCAGCAGGTCCTTACCGATGAGGCCGGCGGTCTCGGCGGTCTTCGGAAGGTGGATCGTGAGGAAGTCGGCCTGCGCCACCAGCTCCTCCAGCCCCATCAGCTCGACCCCCATGGTGCGGGCCCGATCGGCGGAGACGTAGGGGTCGTACGCGCAGAGCCGCATGCCGAAGGCCAGCGCCCGCTGGGCGACGAGCGCCCCGATCCGGCCGAGCCCGACGACGCCGAGCGTCTTGCCGTGGAGCTCCACCCCCTCCCACTTGGAGCGCTCCCACCGCCCGGCGACCAGGGCGGCATGGGCCTGCGGCACGTTACGGGCCTGGGCCAGCAGCAGCGCCATGGCGTGCTCGGCGGCCGACAGGATGTTGGACTGCGGAGCGTTCACGACCATCACGCCGCGGCGGGTGGCGGCGTCGACATCGACGTTGTCGAGGCCGATACCGGCCCGGCCGACGACCTGCAGGTCGCGGCCGGCGGCCAGGATCCG
>JAJYAB010000275.1 GCA_021779775.1 Actinomycetes bacterium | reverse complement strand
GCTGGCATCCGCGTTTCACGCAGGATGGGGAGCGTCATGCCAATGATGCCTGTGGCGGAGACGGCCAGTGCGGCGGCTGCACTCCTTTGCACGAGCTCGGCGAGGCGCTTCCCCCCAACAGACTCGTACTGATAGCCCGAATAGTAGGCGGCAGAACATCCATCGTGGTCAGGTGTGAGCCTGAGCCCGAGGTACACATCGACCTGGGCTGCGTTGGCTGCCGCAGCGCGCACCGATCCTGACGGATGATGCAGCGAGACGGCCTGGGCGCCTTCGGCCGCCAGGCGGCGTCGGAGCGCGTTAAGGACAGCGCTGAGGCCCCCTTCCTCACCAAGAGCGATCCGTCTACCGTGCAGCGTTCTGGGGGCATGCCGGAGAAGCTCGCGATCGCGGACCGTACTGATGAATTCCGCATGGGCATGCCTGGGCATGACACGGCGGAGCTCGCGCAGCGTCTCGATCCCTAGGATGCCATCGACCGCCAAGCCGACGTTGCGTTGGAATTCCACCAAGGCGCGCGAGGTGTTCTCGCCGAAGATGCCATCCACCCGCCCACTGTCGAAGCCCAGAGCTGAGAGGCGTTGCTGGAGCTCGGCAACATCGTCCCCACGCAGCATCGGTCGACGGTGGTAGAGAAGCCTCCGCTCACCAAGCCGGTAACCGGCTTCGACAAGGGCGCTCCACGTCTCTATGCCGCACATGCCGTCGATACGCAGACCCCGGCGGTGTTGGAAGGCCTCGACGGCTGCGCGGGTCCCCGATACAAACTCTGCCGGTGGGTCGGGAGCTGTTGTGAATCCGGCAGCCATCAGTCGCCGCTGGAGATCCTCGACGGCAGCGCCCGACGCCCCCGCCTGTAGCGGCAGCTCCGGCTGGACCGTGATCGCTCCTACAGATAGTCCTGGATCTCCTGCAGCAGCTGGGCCTTGCCCCGAGCTCCGACGATCCGTACCTGTGCTTCCCCATCCTTGAACAGCATCAGGGTGGGGATGCTCATCACCTCGAACCGGCGCGTCACATCCAGGTTCTCGTCGATGTTGAGCTTGGCGACTTGGATCTTCCCGCTGTGCTCCGATGCGATCTCCTCCAACACCGGGGCGATCATCTTGCACGGGCCGCACCACTCCGCCCAGAAGTCCACCAGTACCGGCATGCCAGCGGTTTTGACGTGTTCCTCAAAGGTAGCGTCGTTTAGGGTCGTGATCTGCTCGCTCATCGAGAGGTCCTCCTCTTCGGCCTATGAAGGCGGAGCCGTTGTGGCTGTCGGACGTATGGATGAACACGCCAACGTGCACCCGCATTCCTTCGGGCCCGCGCCTGACGTCAGCGCCCGGTGGCTTCGAGCCACCGCTCGGCGTCGATCGCCGCCATGCATCCTGATCCTGCAGCGGTGATCGCTTGGCGGTACACGTGGTCTTGCACGTCGCCGCACACGAAGACGCCGTCCACGCTCGAGCGGGACCCGTCCAGTGTCTTAAGGTACCCGTTGGGCTCCATGTCGAGCTGCCCGCTGAAGATGGCGGTGTTCGGTTCGTGGCCGATAGCCACGAACACCCCGCCGGCTCCTACCTCTTCTTCACCTCCGGTGACCGTGTTGCGCAGGCGAACACCCCGCACCTTGGTGTCTCCGAGGATCTCCGAGACCATGGAGTCCCAGCGGAAGACGATCTTCTCGTTGGAGAACGCCCTATCCTGCATGATCTTGGAGGCCCGCAGGACCTTGCGCCGGTGCACCACCGTGACCATGCGGGCGAACCGGGTGAGGAAGATCGCCTCCTCGAGCGCCGAGTCACCCCCGCCCACGACCAAGATCTCCTGGTCACGGAAGAAGAACCCGTCGCAGGTTGCGCATGTCGACACGCCATGGCCGAGGAGCCTCCCCTCGCCGGGGACGTCCAACATCAACGAGCGGGCGCCTGTCGCCACGATGAGGGTCCGGGCCTCCACGAGCGGCTCCGAGTCCGCAGGGTCGTTGACCCAGACCCGAAACGGCCGGGCGCTCAGGTCCACCGCAGACGCCTTGCGGGTTACGTACTCTGCACCGAAGCGAGCGGCCTGATCGCGGAACCGTTGCATCAGCTCCGGTCCGAGGATGCCGTCGACGAAGCCCGGGTAGTTCTCGATCTCGGTCGTCAGCATGAGCTGCCCGCCGGGTTGGTCGCTCGTGGATGACGGCTCTCCTTCGATGACCAAGGGCGCCAGGTTGGCACGCGCCGCGTACACCGCGGCGGTCAGGCCAGCCGGACCCGATCCGAGGATCGCCACATCGCGCCGCTCGGTCATGTCAGGCCGTCTCTGCTGCGTGCCGTTTCGACCACAGCAGGATCCCGACGATCGTGAACACACCTCCGACGACAGTGTCGGACGCCCAGACCTGGTGCCCGAACAGGTAGACGTCGAGCAGCCGGATGACAGCGACGGCCACGAGCACGGTGAGCACGAGCGCCATAGCTCCGGCAACGATGCCGAAGACGACTCCTCGGGCCACCAGCACCAGCGGGCGGACCACCCGGTCGTGGACGCCGCCGACAACCGCCTCGACGAGGTCGGCGGCCTTGGCCGGCCAGTCGGCGTCGCCCCCTGGCGTGGGAACACCTGTCGAGGCCGCACCGGCCTGCGGCCGAGCAGTGGCGTCAGTGGTGCCGGGAGCGTCGCCCCCCACTGGCAGGGTCGTGGCCTGATCGTCCATGCCAGTGAGATTAGTCGGGGTACCTGCCGGTCCCGACATCCCGCCCCGGTCAGGGAGCGAGCTGGAAGCACACCCCGACGGTGCCCGGGCCCGTATGGCTGCCCACCACAGGGCCGAGATCGCTGACGATCAGCTCGTGGACAGGGGTGGCACCGGCCAGAAGCTGCAGGACCTCGTCGATGTCTTGCGCGGCACCGTTGGCCACAGCCAACCGCTCGAGCCGCCCGGCTCCGAGCGCCTTGCCGGCCAAGTACTGCAGTGAGCGGGCCCGGGTGCGCTGCTTGGACTCCACCGCGACGACGCCTCCGCGGACCTCGATGACCGGCTTGATCGACAGCAGCGACCCGACGAGGTGGGCTGCGCCCCCGATGCGGCCACCTTTGCGCAAGAAGTCGAGCGAGGCGACGACGCCAAACACGTGTGTTCGCCGTTGGAGCTCGTCGAGCTGGGCCGTGATCTCGCTCAACGGGTGACCAGCAGCAGCGAGCTCGGCGGCCGCCAGCACGAGCAGTCCCTGGCCCAATGTGACGGTACGGGAGTCGAGGACCGAGACGGGGATCCTCTCCGCTACCGAGTCGGCGGCAGCGACCGCCGACTGGTAGGTGGCGGAGAGCTCTGAGGAGAGGTTGATGCAGAGGACGCCGTCGGCGCCGCCGTCAGCTGCGTCCTCGAACGCCTGACGGAACGCTCCCGGTGAAGGCGCTGCTGTCGCCGGCATGGTGTTGCCGGTCATCACACGGTCCCAGAACTCCTTGGTAGAGAGCTGGTCACGGTCGACGAGCTCCTCGGATCCGAAGCGGATGGTGAGGGGCACCACGACGATCCCGTGCTCGTCCGCCTGCCCGGCTGTCAGATCGCATGCGCTGTCGGTGACTACACGGACGGTGCCCATCGGCTGCCCCCTTCGACGCCGTGCTCGTCCGGAGCTCGTGTCATCGGCGAAGTCTGCCATGTCGGGGAGCCGCCGAGACGG
>JAJYAB010000274.1 GCA_021779775.1 Actinomycetes bacterium | reverse complement strand
AGGGGTCAGCTCAAGATGTTGACAGCACGCGACACCACGAGCACCATGATCAACAGCGAAGCCAGCGACTGCGCCATCATCAGCAGCTTCGCCCACGGGGTCAGCGGCATCGTGTCGGTCGGGCTGAACGCCGTGGCGTTGGTGAACGACGTATAGAGGTAGTCGAGGAACGTGGGAGACCACTGTCCACCGGTAGCACCGGGAGCGGTCATCTGCGGAAAGAGGAAGTCCGGCCGCCGGTGGGCCGCCGACAGGCGGGTGGCCGGCCCGCCACGGTCGAGCTCCCAGTACCAGAGGGCGAACACGATCACATTCGTCAGCCAGACCGGCAGCGAAGCCACCACCAGGGCCTGGCCCGACGCCTTGGTATGGCCCGACAGCAGCGCGTGGAGAAGCTCACCGAGGTTCACCCCGTTGGCCATGTTGACCAAGGCGATGAGCGAGATCGACACCCCGCGCAGGAACGCCGATTCCCGGTCGAGCCGGCGGGGGCTGGCGACCAGCAGGGCAGCTCCCAGCGCGCCCTCCAGCGCGGGGAGGAGCCACCGGGGACCGAGGCCGACGATGATCCTGTCGGGCAGCACCAGGTAGAGGGCGATGGCCACCGCGACAGCCAGAGAGGCCGGCCAGCGGTGCTCGGTGTGCGAAGACGCACCCCACTCGGCCGCCGATTCATCAGAGGCAGGCGAAGGGCTGGGATCCTCCCCCATGGCGGACCCTCCTCGTTCGGCCACCAGCGACAATGGCGCGCGACCGTGGCGGCACCGGATCACGAGACGGTACCACCGGCAGCCTGGAAGCCGACGAACCGGCCAGAGGCGACCATGGTCAACCTCGGGCCGGGGCGGGGCTGACGACGCCCCCCCGCCGGCATAGGCTGATCGGCGCAGGACGCCCGCAGCGAGCGGCGGCCCCATCGAGCAGCATCGAGCCAGAAAGGCCAGCAATGAGCGTCATGAAGCGGCTGTCGGGCATTGTGCAGGCGAAAGCCAACAAGGCGCTCGACAAGGCCGAGAACCCCAACGAGATGCTCGATCTGTCCTATGAGAAGCAGATCGAGAACCTCCAGAAGATCCGCCGGGCACTGGCCGACGTGGTGACGGCGAAGAAGCGCCTGGAGCTGCAGGCGAACACACTCCAGCAGCAGGCCGACAAGTTGCAGGACCAGGCGAAGCAGGCGCTCGGCCAGAACCGCGAGGATCTGGCCCGCGAAGCGCTGAACCGCCGATCGGCGCTGGCCGACCAGCTGCAGAACCTGGGCACCCAGCACCAGCAGGTCGAGACCCAGCAGCACCAGCTGGAGACCACCGCCGCCCGGATGCAGACACAGGTCGACGCCTTCCGCACCAAGAAAGAGACATTGAAGGCGAGCTACACGGCATCGAAGGCGCAGGCCAGCATCGGCGAGGCGATGTCGGGCATCTCGGAGTCGATGACCGACGCCGGCATGACCCTGCAGCGTGCCGAGGACAAGATCACCGACATGCAGGCAAGGGCCGGCGCGCTCGACGAGCTGATCGACTCGGGCGCGCTGCCGGACGCCATCGGCTCGGGGCAGGACGACATCCAACGCCAGCTCAACGCCACGAGCCAGGTAGGGCAGGTCGACGCCGAGCTGGCCGCCCTCAAGGCCCAGCTCGGCACCTCCGAGCCGCCCGCCGCCCTGCCGACGAGCGGGCAGCCCGACGCAGCGGAAGCCGGCGACGAAGACGGCCAGGCCCGATGATCGTCCGCATCCTCGGAGACGCCTGCTACGACGTACCCGCTACCGACCTGCCCGCGATCGAGAAGCTCGACGACGCGCTGGCCAGCGCCCTCGACCGGGGGGACGAAGCCGCCTTCGCCACCGCCCTGGCCGACCTGGTCAGGGAGGTTCGCCACGTCGGATCCGAGCGGCAACCCGACGACATCGAGGGGACATCCGACCTGGTCGTGCCCCACGAAGAGTCCAACCTCGCCGAGGTGCGGGCGCTGCTGGCCGAAGACGCCTGACGGCGCTGCGGCCCTATCGCTGCCGGAGGACCCTTCGCCCCACGGAGCAGCCGACGCGCTACAGCAGGATCGCCATCTGGCCGATACCTGACATGCGCCGGTCCTGATCGCCAACAGGCCGGTCGCACCGGGAACCGGTCGGCGCACCAAGGGAACGAGGGAAGGAACCCCACGTGCGTCATCGTCGATCCCATCGGCTGGTGTGGGTCATTGGCACCTCGGCTGCGCTGGCCGGCGGAGCGGCCTTGGCCCAGGCGCTCGCCGTCCCGCCGGCCACTGCAGCCACCACAGCCACCGTGGCCGTCGGCAACCCGCCGAACCCCGCCTTCTCCGGCGACGCGCCGGACGCCGACGTGGTGCGCCAGGGATCGACCTACTACGCCTTCACCACCGGCACCACCTGGGGAAACCACATCGGGGTGCTGGTAGACCCGTCGGGGAGCCCCAGCAGCGGATGGACGTACCCGAGCGGGCACAGCTACGGCAACAGCGCCCTGCCAAACGTGCCCAGCTGGCAGCAGCCGAACACCGAGACGTCGCCCGGCGTCTTCTTCTGGGGCGGCCGGTGGATCATGTACTACGACGCCGCCCAGGCCGGGTACGGCGGCGATACCGGCCACGACTGCCTGGCCATGGCCACCGGGGGCTCGACCCTCGGCCCCGGTGTCCCCGTGCTCAGCGACAGCTCGGCGCCGTTCTTCTGCATGGCCTCGTACGGCGGGGCCATCGACCCGAGCCCGTTCGTCGACCGGGCCACCGGTGACGCCTACCTCCTGTGGAAGTCGAACGACGGCGGCTCGTCGCAGCCGGCCCGCATCTGGTCCGCCCAGCTGAACGCCGATGGCACCGGGTTCGCGACCCAGCCGGTGCAGCTGACGTACAACGACACCGTCGACCACCCATGGGAGACGACGGTCGAGAACCCTTCGATGGCTGACGCCAACGGAACCTACTACCTCGTCTTTGCGGGCGGGCAGTGGAACACCGCTGGTTACGCCGAAGGCTACGCCGTGTGCTCCGGGCCACAGGGCCCGTGCGACCAGCCGCAGACCGGGCCCTTCCTGTCGAGCAGCGGCTCGGCGGCCGGACCGGGTGGCGGCACGCTCTTCCAGGACGGTGCCGGGTCGTGGTGGCTCGCGTACTCGGCCTGGCCGAGCGGATGCGTCGGCTATGGGACGTGCAACAACACGGCGGCCCGGCAACTCTATGTGGCACCCATCACGCTACCGGAACAGGCAGCCGGGCCGCCCGCCGGGAGCGGGCCGCCGGTGGTGGCTATGGCCAGGACCGGGGACGGAAAGGGCTACTGGATGGCGGACGCCGACGGCAGCGTATTCGCCTTCGGGGATGCCGGGTTCTTCGGCTCGATGGGCGGCCAAGGGCTGGCCAAGCCGATCGTCGGCATCGCCCCCACCGCCGACGGGCAAGGCTACTGGCTGGTGGCATCCGACGGCGGCATCTTCGCCTTCGGCGACGCCCCGTTCCACGGCTCGATGGGCGGCCGACCCCTCAACCAACCGATCGTCGGCATCGCCCCCACCGCCGACGGGCAAGGCTACTGGCTGGTGGCATCCGACGGCGGCATCTTCGCCTTCGGCGACGCCCCGTTCCACGGCTCGATGGGCGGCCGACCCCTCAACCAACCGATCGTCGGCATCGCCCCCACCGCCGACGGGCAGGACAACTCGCTGGTGGC
>JAJYAB010000008.1:4873-15375 GCA_021779775.1 Actinomycetes bacterium | reverse complement strand
AGACACTGCTCTTCACCTCGGCGACAACCAGCGCGGGCCTGGTCGAGGACCTGCAGAAGGGCATCGTGGAAAGATTCCGGTCGCTGCCGATGAGCAGGGCGGCGGTCCTTGCCGGGCGGACCGCCGCGGACATGGTCCGAAACATCGGCGTGGTTCTGGTGATCACCGGCATGGGCTATATCACCGGCTTTCGCTTCCTGGGCGGAAGGGGCTCGTTCCTGGCGGGCATCGGGGTCGCCCTGCTGTTCGCCTACGCCTGCTCCTGGGGCTTCGCCGTCATCGGGTTGTGTGCCCCGAGCAGCGAGATAGCCCAGATCATGGCGTTCCCGATCCTCTTCCCGATGACCTTTGCATCGTCTGCCTTGGTGCCTGTCCAGACGATGCCGACCTGGTTGCGCGGGTTCGCCACACACCAGCCGGTGAGTGTCGTCATCGACGCCACGCGTTCGCTCATGTCCGGACCGCTGGCCACGTCTGTGATCCACGTCGCCGCTTGGACGAGCACGTGGCAGGCCCTCGTCTGGTCGACCGTGGCCATCGCGGTGCTCGTGCCGACCGCCGTCTGGCGGTACCGGTGCCGCGTCTGACGCCTCCGACGAGGCGTTCGCCAGGGGGTGTGGCTACTGGTGGGTGCTGCTATGGAAGTCAGCGACGGCGTCGAGCACGCTGCGGACCAGCTGGCTCGGTCGGAGGGTGGCGCCCCCGCCGCCCCGGAGGAGCTCGAGCTCTAAGGGGATGAGCGTGGTCCGCTGCAGTTCCTGGAGCGTGTCGGCGTTGCCGGCACAAGAGAGGACCTCCCCGGCCAGGAAGCTCGAGGCCGCCTGCCATGCCCGCTCGGCCGGCAACCGGTAGGCGCCGCTGTCCGTAAGCTTGGCGATCTCGCCGATGCCCCCATGGGCGAGCACAGTCAGCCACCCCCACGGCGGGACCGTGACCCACGTGTCGTGCCACTGCTGCACCAGCTGCCCGGTGAGGAAGGCGCCGGCCTCCTGCACGAGCACGCTGCCGTCACCGGTCGGCGTCGTCTTCCGTTCGTCTCTGCGTTGCCACCACATGGCCTACGCCTTTCGTCGCTGGGTGGTTCCATCATCGGCCAGCGCGCCCGGCAACCCAAGGGTCGAATGTCCCGGTTCGCGGGTGTGGAGAAGATCGGGGGACCTCTGGCCACGTTCCGGTGGGAGGCGCCGGGCCCGCTACGCCGTCCGCCGGTCCACGCCGCCGGCGTGGACCGGGTGCTGTTGTGTCACCCACCGCAGCATCGACCGTGCTGCGGCGACCACGAGCGTCCAGTCATGAGTGAGGACATACTCGTAGCGTCGGAAGCCCTCGGGTCCGAGGTCGCCCAGATCCCTGGCCACGAGGGCACCGCAGTAGTGCGGTCCCACGACGACGACGTCCCATTCCTTGGCCAGGGGATCGCCGGGTCGAAGCGTCACGGTGCGTAGCCCTGGGTCGCTGTCCCCCATGCCCTCGCCGCAGACGACCGTGAACACGCCTCGCTCGCCCAGGAGACGGTACCGGGCCTCGACCGCGGCAGTGAGGTGCTCCTGACGCTCGATGGAGGCCAGGAGCACGCACGAGTCACGGCTGGACAGCACTTCCAGCTCGAGGAGCCGACTGATCTCGCATAGGAACCGCCTGTCGATGGCGGTCGAGTGGCGGTGCTCGCTCACGACGTCGAATGGCGTGGCACCGACCTTCGTCTCCGGAGTCCGCAGCAGGGGGAAGGGGGCCGCCGGTGCCCGGGTCTCGGCCGGGAGCTCACCGGGATGCCCGTAATGCCACCCCTGCCCGTAAGTGGCGCCGAGTGCCAGGGCCCACGCGGCGTCTTCCCCGCTCTCGATCCGCTGGGCCAGGATCATTGCCCCCGTGCGCTCGGCGTAGGCGCGCACGGCGGTCTCGATCCGGGCCAGCTCGGACTGGTTGCGGGCGCGCAGCCCAGGGATGTCGAGCTTGACCACGTCGGGGTAGAGCACGGGCAGGAACGCAGTGGAGGCGGGCTGGGCGCCGACGCCATCGAGGGCGATGCCCCAGACCTGGTCTCGGACGGCGTGGACCGCCTCGAGGACCGAGCTCGGGTCGCCGGTCAGCGACGCTTCTGCGAGCTCGACGACCACGCGCAGCCGGTCTGCCCGCTGGAAGTCCCGCATGAGCGCCTCCGGGCACGAGGTGAGCAGCGTCGTCGGCTCCATGTTGAGGAACAGCGTCTGCGACGGGTGAAGGCGGGCCTGGGCGACCGACCGAGCCGCCGTGGCCGCGCACAGCCAGTCCAGCGCAGCCAACCGGTTGGCTGCCGTGGCCGCCTGCTGCAGCGCCAAGGGTGGCTCGAGCGGCGACCCGGTCGGGCCCCGCGCCAGCGCCTCGTAGCCGACAACTTCCCCGTCTGTCAGGTGGACCAATGGTTGGAAGACCGTGTGGACGAGCCTCTCGTCGATGATGTGGCCCACCAGGTCCGTCATGTCGGCGCCGTCCTGGGGTCGGGCGGCTGGCGGCGGAGCCTGCACGACGCGCCCCGGCTCCTCACCTGGACCCGTGCGAGCTTCGGTGCTGGGCATCGCCTGATGGCTTCCCTTCGACCTCCGGGGGGGTATCGTTCGTTGCCCGAATTATCGGCAGCGCGACCGGCTGCTTGAGCGTTGCCCGTGCAGCATGTTCGGCATTTGGGCGCTCGGTCGGCGCCCGGAGAATCTGCGTGGGTGAACCGTCCGGATGCCTGTCCGCCGCCGAGCGCAGCACCAGGTCGCGCGGTGGCACGTCTGGCCGGACCGTGCGCCAGACACCTCGCCGGTACGCTGCCGGCGTGCCCCAGTTCCAGGTTGTCTCCACGTTTCGCCCGGCCGGCGACCAGCCGCAGGCGATCGCTGCGCTGTCGGCTGGCGTCGCCGCGGGGGAGCGGTTCCAGACCCTGCTCGGCATCACGGGCAGTGGGAAGACCGCCACCATCGCCTGGACGATCGAGGCAGCACAGCGTCCCACGCTGGTCATCGAGCCGAACAAGTCCCTCGCCGCCCAGCTGGCGTCCGAGCTCCGGGAGCTGTTCCCGCACAACCGTGTCGAGTACTTCGTCTCCTACTACGACTACTACCAGCCGGAGGCGTACCTGCCGACATCGGACACCTACATCGAGAAAGACTCGTCCATCAACGACGAGATCGACCGGCTCCGGCACGCTACGACGGCGAGCCTCCTGCTGCGGCGCGACACGATCGTGGTGGCGTCGGTGTCGTGCATCTACGGGCTGGGGTCACCCGAGGAGTACCGCAACCGCATCCTGGTCCTGCACCCGGGGGACACCATCGACCAGCGGTCGATGCTCAGGCGGCTCGTGGAGCTGCACTACGACCGTAACGACCAGGTGCTGGCCCGGGGACGGTTCCGGGCGCGCGGCGACACGGTGGAGATCCACCCCGCCTACGAGGAGCAGGCCGTGCGGGTCGAGCTGTTCGGCGACGTCGTCGAGCGGATCCGCCGGTTCGACGTGCTGACCGGGGAGGTCGGTGAGGAGCTGGGCGAGCTGGTGGTCTTCGCCTCGACACACTACGTCGCCGGTGACGAGACCCTCCATCGGGCGGTGGCCTCCATCGAGGTGGAGCTGGGCCAACGGCTGGCCGAGCTCCAGCACCAGGGCAAGTTGCTGGAGGCGCAGCGTCTCCGTATGCGGACCGAGCACGACCTGGAGATGCTGGCCGAGGTCGGGGTGTGCAACGGCATCGAGAACTACAGCCGCCACCTCGACGGCCGCCTTCCCGGGGAAGCCCCCCACACGTTGCTCGACTTCTTCCCCCCCGACTTCCTGACGGTCATCGACGAGAGCCACGTCACCATGCCCCAGATCCACGGCCAGTACGAAGGCGACCGGTCCCGAAAGGACACCCTGGTAGCGCACGGGTTCCGCCTGCCGTCGGCTATGGACAACCGGCCCCTCACCTTCGACGAGTTCTCCGACCGGGTCGGGCAGGTCGTCTTCCTGTCGGCCACCCCCAGCGCCTATGAGCTGCAGGTGTCGACCCGGGTGGCGGAGCAGGTGATCCGCCCCACCGGCCTGCTCGACCCCGAGGTCGTCGTCCACGAGACGACCGGACAGATCGACGACCTGCTGGAGCGGATCCGCAGCGCCGTAGCCGGCGACGGGCGCGTCCTGGTCACCACCTTGACGAAGAAGATGGCCGAGGATCTAACCGACTATCTGCTCGAGCTGGGGGTACGCGTCCGCTACCTCCACTCCGACATCGACACGGTGACCCGGATCGAGCTCCTGCGCGATCTGCGGCTCGGCGAGTTCGACGTGCTGGTCGGGATCAACCTCCTGCGCGAAGGGCTCGACCTGCCCGAGGTGACGCTGGTGGCCATCTTGGACGCCGACAAGTCCGGGTTCCTCCGATCGGCCTCCTCGCTCATCCAGACCATGGGCCGGGCCGCCCGGAACGTGGACGGCGAGGTAGTGCTGTACGCCGACACCATCTCGGACGCCATGCGCCAGGCCATCGGCGAGACGCAGCGTCGACGGGCGCTGCAGCAGGCCCATAATGCCGAGCACGGCATCGACCCCACCACCGTGCGCAAGGCGGTCACCGACATTCTCGCCCGCATCCGGCCCAACGGCGCCGGAGATCCCAACGGCGCCAGAGATCCCAACGGGCGCGGGCGTGGCACGAAGACGGGCCGGGGTGGGTCTTCGGCGGCGCCGTTGCCGGCATCCGGGAGGCGATCCACGGCGCTCGCCGGCCGATCCGACATCACCGTGGCGGACGAGCTCGCCGGCCGATCCGACATCACCGTGGCGGACGAGCTCGCCGACATGGGGGACCTTCCCCCGGACGAGCTGCGCCGTCTGCTCAGCACCCTCGAGGAGGAGATGCGCCTGGCGGCCGCCGAGCTGCGCTTCGAAGAGGCAGCGCTGCTGCGCGACGAGCTCGGCAAGCTGCGGCTCGCCTTGGCCCGGCGCGCCGACGGCATCCCCGCCCCCTCTGCGTGAGCCCGGTCCGGTAACCGGACCGCTGAGCGGGCCCCGATATCCTCCGTCCAATGGCTGATCGCCTGGTGGTGCGCGGGGCACGCGAGCACAACCTCCGCGACGTGTCGCTTGACCTGCCCCGGGACCAGCTCATCGTCTTCACCGGGCTGTCCGGGTCGGGCAAGTCCTCGCTGGCGTTCGACACCATCTACGCCGAGGGCCAACGACGGTACGTGGAGTCCCTGTCGTCGTATGCCCGGCAATTCCTCGGCCAGATGGACAAGCCGGACGTCGACTTCATCGAAGGGCTGTCGCCGGCGATCTCCATCGACCAGAAGTCCGCCAGCCGGAACCCCCGCTCCACCGTCGGCACCGTCACGGAGATCTACGACTACCTCCGCCTGCTCTACGCGCGTGTCGGCAAGCCGCACTGCCCCGACTGCGGGCAGCCAGTCGCCCGCCAGACGCCTCAGCAGATCGTCGACCGGATCCTCGGCTTGCCCGAAGGGACACGGTTCCATGTCCTCGCACCGGTCGTCCGGGGACGGAAGGGCGAGTACGACGCTCTGCTCGACGAGCTGGCCAAACAGGGGTTTGCCCGCGTCCGCGTCGATGGCGAGGTGCTCGAGCTGGCCGACCGGGGCGAGCGGAGCCTGGCCCGCTACGAGCAGCACACTATCGAGGTGATCGTCGACCGGCTGGTCCGCCGCGACGCCATCCGCCAGCGCCTCACCGAGTCGATGGAGACGGCCCTCCGGCTGGCCGACGGCATCGCGGAGATCGGTGTGCTCAGCGAAGACGGATCGGAGGAGCTGATCACCTTCTCCGAGCACCTCGCCTGCCCGGGCTGCGGCATCTCGTTCGAAGCCCCGGCTCCCCGTAACTTCTCGTTCAACTCGCCGTACGGCGCCTGCCCTGCCTGTGGTGGTCTCGGCACGCAGTTCGAGGTCGACCCTGAGCTGGTGGTGCCCGACCCTACCCGCAGCGTCGGCGGGGGAGCGCTCGTCCCGTGGAGCGGTGGGCGGAGCCGGTGGTTCGAGCGCATGCTCGAAGCGGTGGCTGGCGACCAGGGGTTCTCCCTCGACACCCCCTGGGAGAAGCTGACGAAGGGCCAGCGCAGACTGCTCCTGAACGGGATGGGCAGCCAGCGGATCGACCTCCGGTACACGAACCGCTTCGGCAGGCAGCGCACGTTCAACACCCATTTCGAAGGGGTGGTCCCGTGGCTTGCACGGCGGCACGCCGAGTCCGGCACCGACGCGGCGCGCGAGTGGACCGAAGCCTTCATGCGCGAGGTGCCGTGCAGAGCGTGCGGCGGCGCTCGCCTCAGACCACAGTCACTGGCGGTCACCGTCGCCGGACGAAACGTCCACGAGCTGTGCAGCCTGCCGATCGGACGCGCTGCCGAGGCGATCGGCGACCTGCAGCTCACCGAACGCGACCATCTCATCGCCGACCGGGTGCTTCGTGAGGTGACGGCCCGGATGCAGTTCCTCCTCGACGTCGGCCTCGACTACCTTTCCCTGTCCCGCGCGACAGCCACTCTGTCAGGCGGGGAGGCGCAACGGATCCGGCTGGCCAGCCAGATCGGCTCCGGCCTCGTCGGGGTGCTGTACGTCCTCGACGAACCGTCCGTCGGCCTCCACCAGCGCGACAACCGCCGCCTGCTCGACGCGCTGGCGCGCCTGCGCGACCTGGGCAACACCGTCATCGTCGTGGAGCACGACGAAGAGACCATCCGCGAAGCCGACCATGTGGTCGACATCGGCCCCGGCGCCGGCGAGCACGGGGGGCAGGTGGTGTACGACGGCCCGGTCGACGGGCTCCTCGCCTGCACGGCGTCGTTGACCGGTCAGTACCTGGGCGGCATCCGCAGCATCCCGGTACCCGACAAGCGCCGCAGGGGCTCGGGTGACGTGCTCGTCGTGCGTGGAGCCCGCGAGCACAACCTCCGGGACATCGACGTCGCGTTCCCGCTCGGGTGTCTCGTCGCGGTGACCGGCGTGTCCGGATCGGGCAAGTCGACCCTGGTGAACGACATCCTCCTGCAGAGCCTGCTTGCCCAGGTGCACCGTGCTCGTGCCACGCCAGGGCGTCATGCGGGCATCGACGGCGTCGACCACATCGACAAGGTCGTCGCTATCGACCAGTCCCCCATCGGCCGCACGCCCCGCTCCAACCCGGCCACCTACACCGGCATGTTCGACCACATCCGGAAGCTCTTCAGCCAGACCCAGGAGGCGAAGGTCCGCGGCTACCTGGCCGGGCGGTTCTCGTTCAACGTGAAGGGCGGCCGGTGCGAGGCGTGCGCCGGCGACGGCACGATCAAGATCGAGATGCACTTCCTCCCCGACGTCTACGTTCCGTGCGAGGTCTGCGAGGGTTCCCGCTACAACCGCGAGACCCTGGAGGTCACCTTTAAAGGCAAGAGCATCGCCGACGTGCTGCAGATGTCGTGCGAGGAGGCCCTCGCCTACTTCGCCAACCAGCCTCCCATCGCCAGGCACCTCCAGACCCTGGTCGACGTCGGTCTGGGGTACATCCGCCTGGGCCAGCCGGCACCCACCTTGTCCGGAGGTGAGGCCCAACGGGTCAAGCTCGCCTCCGAGCTGTCACGCCGGCCGACCGGCCACACCCTGTACGTCCTCGACGAGCCGACCACCGGCTTGCACTTCGAAGACGTG
Organism: Actinomycetes bacterium; assembly: GCA_021779775.1. GTDB lineage: Bacteria > Actinomycetota > Acidimicrobiia > Acidimicrobiales > UBA8190 > JAJYAB01. The sequence goes on along the minus strand of JAJYAB010000008.1, from coordinate 7,737 downwards.
CGCAAGCTGCTCGAGGTGCTCAGCCGTCTGACCGACCAGGGCAACACGGTCATCGTCATCGAGCACAACCTCGACGTCGTCAAGACCGCAGACTGGATCGTCGACCTCGGGCCCGAAGGGGGCGAAGGAGGGGGGACGGTCGTGGCGAAGGGTACCCCGGAGCGCGTCGCGGCAACGTCGGGAAGCCACACCGGGGCCGTGCTGCGCCCGGTGCTGCACCCTGCGGGCCAGGGCGGCACACCGCCGAAGGCTCGCCGGCCGAAGAAGGCCGGCAGCACCGCCCCCTGACCGCCCCCTGACCGCCTCCGACGCCGGTCGTCAGGTGATGTCGAGCATGCGCTGCAGGGCGACCCGAGCCCAGACGGCGGTATCGCGGTCGACTTGGATCCGGTTGCGGACCTCGCCGGCGACCAGGCCTTCGAGCGTCCAAGCGAGGTGAGGGGCGTCGATCCGGAACATCGTGGAGCACGGGCACACCAGAGGGTCGAGCGATACCACCGTCTTGCCTGGCGTCTCCGCATCGAGGCGCTGCACGAGGTGGATCTCCGTTCCCACGCCGATCACCGACCCCGGCGGTGCCTCCGCCACAGCCCTGATGATGAAGTCGGTGGAGCCGACCTGGTCGGCGAGCTCCACCGTTTCGTGGGCGCACTCGGGGTGGACGACGACGATCCCCGCCGGGTGGGCGGCCCGGAAGGCGGCCACATGCTCGGGGCGGAACCGTTGGTGGACCGAGCAGTGGCCCTTCCACAGCAGCAGCGTGGCTTCCTTGACATCGCGCTCGTCGAGGCCACCCCCGGCCAGATGGGGGTTCCACACACGCATGTCCGCCTCACCCCATCCGAGCTGGAACCCGGTGTTGCGGCCGAGATGCTGGTCGGGGAAGAACAGGACCTTGTCTCCCCGCCGGCCTCCTGTCCCGTCCGCCAGCAGAGCCCAGCGCAGCACCGCTCGAGCGTTCGAGGAGGTGCACACCGCGCCGCCGTGACGGCCGACGAACGCCTTCAGGGCCGCCGACGAGTTCATGTACGTCACCGGCACCACCCGTTCGACGTCGGTCACCTCCGCCAGGTGCTCCCATGCTTCCTCGACCTCGTCGATGTCTGCCATGTCGGCCATGGAGCACCCGGCGTTCAGGTCGGGAAGCACCACCTGCTGCTGGTCACCGGTGAGGATGTCCGCCGACTCGGCCATGAAGTGCACACCGCAGAACACGATGAGCTCTGCCCCGTCACGCTGCGCCGCCATCCGCGACAGCCCGAACGAGTCGCCCCGGGCGTCGGCCCAGCGCATGACCTCGTCGCGCTGGTAGTGGTGACCGAGGATCACCAGGCGGTCGCCGAGGCTGGCCTTTGCCGCTGCGATCCAGTCGGCCAGCTGGTCCTGCGTAGCGGAGATGTAGCGCTCGGGGAGCGCCCGTTGGATCCGGAGCATGGTGGAACCCCCTTCGGGGAGGGCTCCGATCAGCGGCCGGCGGGGACAGCCTGGTCGCCCGTCCGCGGGGTTGTCGGCCTCGGAGCCGTATGTACGCCGCAATACCAGGACGGCGCTCGCTTCATCGTATTGCGGACCGTCCGGCCATGCGTGCCACCGCGAGCTTCCGCATGTGCGGCACAGTGGACGGGTGCAACGGCCCGACCCCGGTTCCATCCCCGACGCCCCGGGGTCGTACCAGTTCTTCGACCGTGACGACCGCGTCCTCTACGTCGGCAAGGCGAAGTCGCTGCGCAGCCGGGTGTCCAGCTACTTCGCCGATCCGGCGACGCTGGCGCCGAAGACTGCCCAGCTGGTGGCCAGCGCGGCACGGCTCGAGTGGATCCAGGTGGCTAACGAGGTCGAGGCCATCCTCCTCGAGTACACCCTCATCAAACGGCACCGCCCCCGGTTCAACATCCGGCTGGTCGACGACAAGAGCTACCCCTGGCTGGCCGTCACCTTGCGCGACACCTGGCCCCGGGCGGTCGTCGTCCGGGGGGCGCGGCGCCCCGATAACCGCTACTTCGGCCCGTACGCCCACACGGGCGCGCTACGCGACAGCCTCGATCTCGTCCTGCGCTCGTTCCCGATCCGCAGCTGCTCCGACACGAAGCTCGGCCGGCACGCCAAGCTCGGCCGGCCCTGCCTGCTGTTCCACATCGAACGCTGCTCGGGCCCGTGCATCGGGGCGGTGGCGCCGGATGACTACCGCCGCATGGTGGACAACCTGATGGGCTTCTTTGCCGGCGACACCGACGACGTCGAACGGGCACTGCGCCGTGACATGGACGGTGCTGCCGCAGCGCTCGACTTCGAGCGAGCCGCCCGGCTGCGCGACCAGCTGGCCACGCTCCGCCTGGCGTGCGAGCGCCAGCAGGTGGTGAGCGAACGACCGGAGGACTTCGACGTGGTCGGCCTCGAGGACACGGCGCTCGAGGCCGCCGTCTGCGTCTTGCGCGTTCGCCGCGGCCGGATGGTCGGCCGCCGGGCCTTCGTCGTCGACAAGGTGGAGGACCTCGCGCCGGGCGCTCTCGTCGGCCGGATCATCGAGCAGCTCTACGGGTCCGCCCGGCCGCTCGCCGACCATGGCCGCCCGCGTCGCGGAGCTGGCGACACCTGGAGCTCCGGTGCAGGGCATCCCGAGATGTTCGGCACCGACGGTGCCACCGACCCTGACGTCCCCCGGCAGGTGCTCGTACCGATGCTGCCCGACGGCGCGGGGTCCTACCGGGCGTTCCTGGCGGACCGGCGCGGTGGACCGGTGGAGGTCCGCGTGCCGAAGCGGGGAGGCAAGCGCCAGCTCCTCGACACCGCAGCCCGCAACGCCGGTGAAGAGCTGGCCCGGCACCGTCTCCGGCGGGCGTCCGACCACGACAGCCGAGCACGGG
>JAJYAB010000008.1:0-4863 GCA_021779775.1 Actinomycetes bacterium | reverse complement strand
CAGGTCGCCCTGGATCTGCCCCAGGCACCGTTGCGGATCGAGTGCTACGACATGAGCCATCTGCAGGGCACCGACTATGTCGGGTCGATGGTGGTCTTGGAAGACGGGCTGCCCCGCCCGTCGGAGTACCGGAGGTTCCGCATCCACGACGCTCCCGGCAACGACGACTACGCGGCCATGCAGCAGGTCCTCGAGCGGCGCCTGACCGCGCTGCTCGAGGAGCGGCGCCGGGCGGCCGGTGGCACCGGAGGCCGGCCACGACGGTTCGCCTACCCTCCCCAGCTGCTCCTCGTCGACGGAGGAAAAGGCCAGCTCGGGGTAGGAGTGGCGGTGCTCGAACGCCTGGGCCTGCGCGACGAGATCCCCATCGCTGCGCTGGCGAAGCGCTTCGAGGAGGTGTTCGTTCCCGGCCGGTCGGATCCGGTACGCATCGACCGGGGCTCCGATGCGCTGTACCTCCTGCAGCGTGTCCGTGACGAGGCCCACCGGTTCGCCGTATCGTACCACCGGACGTTGCGGAACAAGCGGATGACCGCCAGCGTGCTCGACGGTGTTCCCGGCCTCGGACCGACCCGCCGGGCACGCTTGGTGAAGGAGCTCGGGTCGGTCAGGGCTGTCCGCCAGGCGGAGCGCTCCGAGCTCGAAGCCCTGCCCTGGCTGCCCGACGCCGTGGGCCAGGCGGTGCACGACCACCTCCACCGCGCCGCCCGCCCGTCGCCGGCAGATCGCCCGGCGCAGCGCCCGGTGCAGCGCCCGGCGGGTCCCCGGGCACTGCGCGCCGTGCTACCCGCACCGGATCGGGCACGATCCTCCGGGAACGGCGAAGATGGGGGGCAGTGGGCGACTACCTCTTGATCACCGGCATGTCCGGCGCCGGACGGTCGACGGCGGCCGCTGCCTTGGAGGACGCAGGCTGGTACGTCATCGACAACATGCCTCCGTCGCTGCTCGGCCAGGCAGCGGCCGTGGTGGGCGGGCCCGGCTCCGGGCAGGACCGGGTCGCATTGGTGATCGGGCGTGCTGGGGGAGCGCGCGCTGACGAGGCGCTGCCCGCCATCGAAGCGCTGCGCCGGAGCGGGCGCCGGGTCCGCGTGGTGTTCCTCGACGCCCCCGACAGTGTCCTGGTGCGCCGGTTCGAGGGGACCCGCCGGCGCCACCCGCTCCATGGTGTCCAGATGGAGGAGGCGATCGCCGACGAGCGACGGCTGCTCGACCCGATCAGGGACCAGGCCGACGTCGTGCTCGACACGGCTGAGCTCAACGTCAACCAGCTCCGAGTGCGCATCAGCGAGCTGTTCGGCGACGACACCGACCCGGGGATGCGAACGTCGGTGGTGTCGTTCGGGTACAAGCACGGCGTCCCGCTCGATGCGGATCTGGTGCTCGACTGCCGTTTCCTGCCGAACCCCCACTGGGTCGACGAGCTGCGCCCGTTCACCGGCCTCGACCCCCCCGTGCGCGACTTCGTGCTGTCGTTCGCCCAGACCCGGCAATTCCTCGACCAGGTCGGTGATCTGCTGACCACGTTGCTGCCGGCCTACGCGGAGGAAGGGAAGTCGTACCTCACCGTGGCTCTCGGCTGCACGGGCGGTCGGCACCGCTCGGTGGCACTGGCCGAGGAGCTGGCCCACCGTCTCCAGGGGAGCGGCAGCGCCATATCGGTGTTCCACCGGGACGTCGGCCGGTGACCGTTTCGGCGCGCGGCGATGGTCCGTCGGTCGTCGCCGTCGGTGGCGGGCACGGCCAGGCAGCCACCTTGCGCGCCATCCGCCGGTATGCGGCTGAGGTGACCGCCGTGGTGTCCGTGGCCGACGACGGCGGCTCTTCGGGACGCCTGCGCCGGCAATTCGGGATCGTGCCACCAGGAGATCTGCGCATGTGCCTGGTGGCCCTGGCCGAGGAAGGCAGCCCCTTGGCACGCGCCTTCGAGCACCGGTTCGACTCGATCGACGCCACGGGAGATGCCACCCGCGGGTTGGGCAGCGGTTCAGCGCCCCCTGGCGGGGCGGTGGGCCATGCGCTCGGCAACCTGGTCCTCGCCGGCCTGGTGTGGGCGACCGGCGACCTCCAGGCGGCGATCGACGAAGCTGGGCGCCTGCTCGGCACGGTGGGGCACGTCGTGCCGGCTGCCGCCGAGCCGGTCGTATTGAAGGCGGAGTCCGATGCCGGCTGGATCGAAGGTCAGACGGCGGTCCGCCACACCGGCAGGATCCGGCGGGTCGCCCTGGTGCCCGGCGATCCTCCGGCTCCGGCCCGCGCCGTCGACGCACTCGGCCAAGCCGACCAGGTGGTTCTCGGCCCCGGTTCGCTCTACACGAGTGTGCTGGCAGCCGCCATGGTGCCGGGGATCACCCGGGCAGTGGCCGACACCACGGCACGGGTGGTGTACGTGGCCAACCTCCGGCCCGAGGCCGCCGAGACCGGCGGCTACGACGTGGCTGCCCATGTCACCGCTTTGCTCGACCACGGGGTCCGGGTCGACATGGTGGTGGCCGACCTGGCTGGTATCGCACTGGGTGCCGTGCCGGTGCCGGTGGTGGAACGCGACTTGGCCCGGCCGAATGGTTTGGCCCATGACCCGGCCAGACTGGCGGCGGTCCTGCGCAGTCTGGTCGGATAGGCAGGCGAGGCGAGGCGAGAGGGACCATGACGGTACGGGTAGGGATCAACGGGTTCGGGCGGATCGGCAGGAACTTCCTGCGCGCGGCCCGGCAACAGGGCGCCGACCTGCAGATCGTGGCGGTGAACGACCTGACAGACGCGGCGACCAACGCCCACCTGCTGCGCTACGACTCCACCCACGGACGTTTTGCCGGCACCGTCGCCGTGGACGGCAAGGACATCGTGGTCGACGGCCGGCGCATCGAGGTGCTGGCCGAGCGCGACCCGAAGACACTGCCCTGGGCGGACCTGGGAGTCGAGGTCGTCGTGGAGTCGACCGGTAGGTTCACCACCCGCGACGGCGCGGCCGCGCATCTCGACGCCGGTGCGGAACGCGTCGTGGTGTCCGCGCCGGCGACCGGTGTGGACGCGACCTTCGTGGTCGGTGTCAACGACGGCGACTTCGACCCGGCTGCCCATCGGGTCGTGTCGAACGCGTCGTGCACCACGAATTGCTTCGTCCCGATGGTGAAGGTCCTCGACGACGCTTTCGGCATCACGAGTGGCCTCATGACCACCGTGCACGCCTACACCAACGACCAGAACCTGCTCGACCTGCCCCACGGGGACCTGCGGCGGGCCCGAGCCGCAGCGCTCAACATCGTCCCCGCGTCCACAGGGGCAGCACGGGCCACCGGCCTGGTGCTCCAGGCGATGAAGGGGCGCCTCGACGGCACCGCGCTCCGGGTGCCTGTCGGCGACGGGTCGATCACCGACTTCACCGCCCTGGTCCCCGGCGACGTCAGTGCCAGTGCCGTGAACGACGCGTTCCGCCAGGCGGCCGGATCCGGTCCGCTCGCCCGGGTGCTGGTGTACACCGACGACCCGATCGTGTCGTCCGACGTCGTGGGCAGTCCTGCATCGTGCACGTTCGACGCCGGGCTGACCATGGTGATGCCGGCCGGCGACGCCGGCACGCTGGTGAAGGTGCAAGGCTGGTACGACAACGAGTGGGGCTACTCGAACCGTCTGGTCGACCTGGCGGTCATCCTCGGCTCCTCACCTGCTGCCTGAGCCGACGGTGACCGGTCACGTACGGGGCAGCCCGCTCGCCGGACTGCCGGTGCTCGACGACCTGCCCGACCTGAGCGGTCGGCGGGTGCTGTTGCGGGTCGACCTGAACGTTCCGCTGTGCCCCGGCGAAGACGGCAGCACCGACGTCGAAGACGACTTCCGCATCCGGGCGGCGCTGCCCACCATGGCCTGGCTGGTGGACCACGGCGCCGAGGTGACGGCATGCACCCATCTCGGCCGCCCCGACGGCCGCCGTGACCCACGTTTCGAGCTTGGTCCGGTCCGCAGCCGGCTCGGGGAGCTGGCCCCCGGCGTGCGCCTGGCCGAGAACTTGCGCTTCGACCCCGGCGAGGAGCGCAACGACCCCGCCTTCGTCGCCCGTCTGGTCGACGGCTTCGACTGCTATGTCAACGATGCCTTCGGGGCGTCGCACCGCCAGCACGCCTCGGTGGTCGGGCCGCCGCGGACCCTCCCGTCGGCCGCCGGGCTCCTGCTGCAGCGGGAGGTGGAGGTGGCCGACCGGCTCCTGTGCGACCCGAAGCGTCCCTTCGTCGCTGTGGTGGGCGGGGCGAAGATCGCCGACAAGCTCGGAGTGCTGCGAGCGCTGCTCGAGCTGGTCGACCGCCTGGTGGTCGGCGGCGGCATGGCCTTCACGTTCCTCACCGCGCAGGGCCGCCGGGTGGGGGCGTCGCTGCTGGATGCCGGCATGATCGACGAGTGCCGCGCGCTGATGGCCTTGGCGGGGGATCGGTTGGTGCTGCCGACCGACGTGGTGGCACTCGAGCCGGGCGGTACCATCGGGTACGGGGCCGCCGGCTCCGGCACAGTCGACGTCGTCTCCGGTGATCTGCAGGACGGCTGGCAGGGGCTCGACATCGGCCCCGGCAGCGCCATCCGGTATGCGAGGGCCGTGGCTGATGCCGGCACCGTCTTCTGGAACGGCCCGATGGGCGTGTTCGAGGACGACCGGTTCTCCAGCGGCACCCGTGCCGTCGCCGACGCCGTGGCGGCCTGCGCCGGGTTCTCGGTGGTCGGGGGAGGGGACTCGGCCGCCGCCCTCGACCGGTTCGGATTGTCGGAAGCGGTGGGTTTCGTGTCGACCGGGGGAGGGGCATCGCTCGAGCTGCTGGAGCATGGCGACCTCCCCGGCCTGCGCGCCCTGCGCCGGGCGCCGAACGCTCCGGGCGT
>JAJYAB010000273.1 GCA_021779775.1 Actinomycetes bacterium | reverse complement strand
GAATGGGTGGTGGCGGTCGAAGGCACCGTCAGGCTCCGCCCCGAAGGGACGGCGAACCCCGACCTGGCCACCGGCCAGGTGGAGCTGGCGGACTGCACCGTCGAGGTCCTGAACGCCGCCGAGGCACCTCCGTTCCCCGTCGACGACCGCACCGACATCGACGAGGCGGTCCGCCTCCGCCACCGGTTCGTCGACCTGCGCCGCCCTCGGATGCAGGCCAACTTGCGCCGGCGGTCCGCCGTGCTCGCCGCCATGCGGGCCGCGATGGTGCGCCAGGGGTTCGTAGAGATCGAGACGCCGCTGCTGTGGACGCCGACCCCCGAAGGGGCGCGTGAGTTCGCCGTGCCGTCTCGGCTGCACCACGGCGACTTCTACGTCCTGCCACAGAGCCCCCAGATCGCCAAGCAGCTGTTGATGGTGGCGGGGTTCGACCGCTACTTCCAGATCGCCCGCTGCCTGCGCGACGAGGACCTGCGTGCCGACCGGCAGTTCGAATTCGCCCAGCTCGACCTGGAGCTGTCGTTCGGCTCCGCCGGGGATGTGCAGGAGGCGGTCACCGAGGCGGTCGTCGACGCCACCGAGGCGGCCACCGGGGAGCGTCCTGGAACGGTGGAGCACCTGACCTGGCACGAAGCCATGGACCGGTTCGGCACCGACAAGCCGGATCTGCGGTTCGCCATGGAGCTCGTGGACATGAGCGACATCTTCGCCGGCAGCGGGGTGAAAGCCCTCCAGGCGCCGTGCGTCAAGGCGATCGCCGTGCCGGGAGGCGCCGCGCTGGGACGCAGCCGCCTCGACGCGCTGGTGGACCGGGCGAAGGGGATCGGGGCGAAGGGCCTGGCGTGGTTCAAGGTGACCGCCGCCGCCGGCGGTGGGAGCGGGCTCGACTCGCCGCTCGACAAGTTCCTCGGCGACGAGGAGCGCAGTGCCCTGTCGACCCGCACCGGAGCTGAGCCAGGCGACCTGGTGCTGGTGGTGGCGGACGGGTGGCGCACCGCGTGCACGGTCCTCGGGGCGCTGCGCCTGGAGCTCGGCCGGATGCCCGTAGGGGAGGGGGAACGCCGGTTCTGCTGGGTGACCGACTTCCCGATGTTCGACGGGGTGGACGATGCTGGCTACCCAGTGGCGGCACACCACCCGTTCACCATGCCGCACCCCGAGGATCTGGCGCTTCTCGGCAGCGATCCCGCTGCAGTGCGCTCCCAGGCGTACGACCTGGTGCTCAACGGGTGGGAGCTGGGCTCGGGCTCGGTCAGGATCCACCGCGAGGACGTGCAGCGCCGGGTCTTCGATGCCCTCGGCATCAGCCCCGACGATGCCGAGCTCCGGTTCGGGTTCCTGTTGGCCGCGTTCCGCTACGGTGCCCCCCCGCATGCCGGTTTCGCTGTCGGCATCGACCGTCTGGTGGCCATCTTGTGCGGTGAGGAGAACATCCGCGAGGTGATCGCGTTTCCGAAGACCCAGTCGGGCACCGACCCCATGACGGGGGCCCCCAAGCCCATTGCCCCCGGGGCGCTGCACGACCTCGGAATTCGTGTCGTGCCGCGGGATTGACTGGTCGGGGCAATGGCGCAGCAGACCCAGGTGGGTGACGCGGACCATGCCACGGGTTGCCGGTGTGGACCCGCCCGGTGAGCCTGTTCGACCACGGGCTGGAGGAGCGCCTCCGGTCCCGAGGGCCGCTGGCGAGCCGGCTGCGGCCGAAGTGCCTGGCCGACGTCGTCGGGCAGGAGCACCTCCTCGGTCCTGGCGGCGCCTTGCGAGCCCTGGTGGAGGCACGCAGGCTCACCTCCGTCATCTTGTGGGGACCGGCGGGCACCGGCAAGACGACGATCGCCCGGCTGCTGGCGGATGCCGTCGGAGCGGCCTTCGAGTCGTCGAGCGCGGTCAGCGCCGGCGTCAAGGATGTCCGGGAGGCGGCCGAGCGGGCGAGGCGGCGGTTGGCGGTGGACGGGATCTCGACGATCCTGCTGCTCGACGAGGTCCATCGGTTCAGCAAGTCCCAGCAGGACGCCCTGCTGCCGAGTGTCGAGGACGGTATCCTCACCCTGGTCGGGGCGACGACGGAGAACCCGTTCTTCGAGGTGAACGGTCCGCTGCTCAGCCGCTCCACGCTGTTTCGCCTCGAGCCTCTCGACCGCCGAGCCTTGCGGACCCTGCTCGATCGGGGGTTGGCAACCGAGGGCGCAAGCATCGACGAACGAGCCGCCGACGCCATCGTCGACGCGGTCGACGGCGACGGCCGCGCCCTGCTGACCACCTTCGAGGTCGCGCTGGCCATCGCCGGGGATGGCCGGCACGTGGCCCTCGGCGACGTCGAGCGCGCCAGGACCACCCGGGCGCTCACCTGGGGCCGCGACGACCACTACGACGTCGTCAGCGCCTTCATCAAGAGCATCCGCGGCAGTGACCCCGACGCCGGTCTGCACTGGCTTGCCCGGATGCTGGTGGCCGGAGAGGACCCCCGCACCATCGCCCGCCGCCTGGTCGTCCTGGCGAGCGAGGACGTGGGCATGGCCGATCCGATCGGCCTTCTCGTCGCCAACGCCGCCGCACACGCGGTGGAGTATGTCGGGCTTCCCGAAGCTCAGCTCAACCTTGCCCAGGCGGTCGTCCACCTCGCTACTGCCCCGAAGTCCAACCGCACTGCCGTCGGTATCTGGAAAGCGCTCGACGACGTGCGCTCCCGCCCGGCCGGTCCGGTGCCGCCACACCTGCGCGACGCCCACTACCGCAGTGCCGAGCAGATCGGCCATGGTGCCGGCTACCGCTACCCACATGACGACCCGGGCGGATGGGTCGAGCAGGAGCTGGACCATGTGGGCCAAGGTGCCCAGTTCCCTCACCACGAGTTCCGGTCTCCGCTGGTCCTCGCTCATCTGGATGACCCGCCCGAACTGTTCCTCCACATCCTCGGGCGCTGGAATCTGGTCGTTGGCCACACCCCTGGCCCCATCCCGGAGAGCTTGGGGATAGGTCTTCAGGAAGGCGGCCATTTTCTTGGGGATGAGCCCCAGGGCCAAGGCGGTCTGGGCTTCGTGGAAACGCGGGCTCCAGGCGCACAGCGCGGAGGCTGTGAGCAGGGCGATCGGCAGGGCGCGGGACGGCTTGGTGATCACGGTTCCTCGATTGAAAGAACAGCATAAGCCTAACGGGTTTGCCGGATTCATGCTTGTGCTAGGGTCGGAAGATGCTTTCCAGGGAACGATTGTGGCAACGCGTTTGCGGCGCGGATCTGTGGGCCTTGCCTTGGGCCATGGCAGCCGCCTGTGCCGTGCCATGGTTGGTGCCGGAGCGCTGGGACGGGGCGCTGGCCGCCCGCTGGATCATCGGGGGCTGGCTGCTGGTTGCCTCATCGTTCGGGCTGTTGCGATTCCGGCGGGGCCGGGTGATTCCGCTCTCCCTGTTCCTGGCTTGGAGCGTTTTCCTGGGCTTGCGTCACCAAGCCCGCTGGGAGACCTCACTGCCAAACGGGTTCCAGGAAATCCAGGGGGTCATCTCCGCGCCATGGCGGGTGCAGGGAGAACGGCGCACCGGGCGCATTGCCATCCGGTTCCCGGAGGCGCTGAAGGGTTGCGAGCTTCCCCTTGGCCTTCCCATGGAAGGCGTTCCCGCGCCTGAGCCTGGCACCCCCGTGCGGTTCCGCGGGGAACTGCGGGCCGTGGACCCCGCGCCGGTGTTCATTGCGGAGCGTCCCCTCTGGAGAACCCGCAGCGAC